>CAYYYQ010000028.1:0-6649 GCA_964475915.1 uncultured Candidatus Saccharibacteria bacterium | reverse complement strand
AGTGGATCTCCACCGTCGTCGTGGTTCATCATCCAGAGCTCGAGGAGCCCCGGAGGAAGCGTGTAGTTTTGGATGTGGTCCGCAACTACTTTTATGCTCTTTTTCATGGAAGGTACTCCGCCTACGAATGACCGTCATTGGTCGAACAAATGGAGGTTTGACCTCACCCAAGCAGATTTCATCCTGCCGGATACTTCATTGCTCGCTGCTGTTTCAAGGCGTAAACAGTAGGTATATTTAATATACCACAAGTCACATGAATACGCAAATCCCCGCGCCTTCCCCTGCCCATGTCAAATTGATCCTATAGGATGAATTTGACATGGTCCAAACAAAGCAGAGGGCGGTCGTTTCCGACCGCCCTTTATGTCCTATCTATTGCTTTTTGGCTTTCCAGGCGTCGATGTCGGCGTGGCGGCCGGTGGTAAGTATTTTGGGCACGCGATAGTTCTTCTTTTTATAGGAAATGGCTTCGGGGCGGGTGTAGACGGCGCGGGAAGCGATGCGATTTTCTTCGACGGAATCAAATGTGCCCAAAACGCCGGGAATGCGGCGGCTAATGGCATCGATCATCGCCATGGCGGGCACTTCCCCGCCGGTGTATACCGCCTCTCCCACCGCATAGGTTTTAATCGGCGCGAGCGTTTTCAACATGCTCTTTGCTCGCTCGTCGATGCCCTCGTACCGCCCGCAGATAAAGGCGATGTCGGTATATTTCGCGAGCGCGTCCGCGTCTTTGTTCGTAAATTGCTTGGCGCCCGGGGTAAACCACACGATGAGCGCAGGTTTGCGGGATGAGGTTGTAGGCTTGAGGTTTGCTCGCCCCTCGCCCCTCACTCCTCGCCCCTTCAGCGCCTTTTCTGCGGCGCGCACTATGGGCAGCGCCATCATCACCATCCCTGGACCGCCGCCATACGGGCGCTCGTCTACTTTTTTATAAGGAAATTCGCCTGCACCTTTTTTGACCTCTACAAAATCGCGCGGATTCTGATAATCCACGGAAATCAATTTCTTTTCCCGCGCACGGCCCAAAATGGACGCCGATAGGTACGGCTCGCACGCTTCTTGGAACAAGGTAATGAGGTGGAATTTGATCACGAGCGGCTACAGGTCGGCGACTGCTTCGTCTACCGACTTTTCTTCGCGGCCGGCATCGCGCTTGCCGCCCACCGGCTCGTTGATCTTCAAATTGACGCGCGCGTTGTGCTTCATGCCGACGATATGGAGGAGGGGGCGGAGCGCGAGGGTCGCGATTTTCCCGCCCTTCCCAATCACCTTGCCCATGTCGTCCGGGTGCACGGTAAGGGTGAGAAGCACGCCCATGTTATCGACGGTGCGCACGATGACCACCTCGTCGGGATGATCCACGAGCGCCTTTACCACGTATTCGAGAAATTGCTGGTCTGGTTCCATATCAGTAAATAGTAGTGCGCGGAAGTAAGTATAGCCCGCGCGGAACGCTCCGCGGCGGACTTACGCGACCGGAGTCTCTTCGGGAGCGGCGACTTCTTCGGCAGGCGCTTCGGGCGCGGCTTCAGGAGCCGGTTCTTCTGCCGGCGTTTCCGGCGCAGTTTCAGCAGGAGCGGAAGCAGCCGCGGCGGCCGCCGCTTCTTCAGCGCGCTTGGCGACGTTCTTTTCGAGGTTCTTTTTCGAAACGACGGCAACTTTATCGCCCTTCAGAATATTCTTGTTGATGAGCACGTTCATGAGGCTCGGAGAAACCTGCGCGCCCTTTTTCATCCATTCTGCCAAACGGTCCTGCGCAACCGTGAGCGCCTTGGTTTTGGGGTTATACGTGCCGAGGAGGTCGTTATAGGTGCCGGCCTTGGGGCTCGACGTCTTTTCAAGCACGAGGATACGGAACGCCGGGTCATTGCGGCGGCCAATGCGCTGGAAGCGGATCATCAACATAGTAGGCACTACCTTACCAGAATGAGGGAATCCGGTCAAACCGCGTAGCAAATATGGGGGCATTTGCTAGAGTAGAGTAAATGTCAGAAAACAAGATATACGAAGGGCCCATCACTGTCACCCGCACTGGGAAGGGCTTTTTCTCTATCCCCGATCCCAAGAATCCGAAGGCCCGCCCCGACAAAGAAAACGACCTTTTGATACCGCGCGAATGGCTCGGAACGGCGCTTCCCGGCGACACGGTGAAAGTAGAGGCCGCCGGCATGGTGGACCGCCGCAAGGCCGGCAAGGTCATTGAAATCGTGAAGCGCGCCCGGGACATATTCGTGGGCACGCTCGCCAAAACCGAGCGCGGAAACGTGATTTTGATTCCGGATTCTAAGCGCATGTACGTGCCGTTTATGGTGGCCCCGATCGGTACGGAGCCCCGATTCCCGCTCGGGCACAAAGTGGTGGTGAAATTCACGGGATGGAAGCCGGAAGAAGAAATCCCCCGCGCGGAAGAAACCGAAGACATCGGCGTCGCGGGCGATCACGAAGTCGAGATGCGCGCGCTGGTGCTCGCGCAGGGATTCCACCCCGACTTCCCGCCGGGCGTCGTCAAGGAAGCGAAGCGTCTTGAAGAGTCGGGCAAAGCGATGATCGAGGCGGGTACTCCTGGCAGGCGCGATTTCCGAACCGTGCCGACGTTTACCATCGACCCGGCCGACGCCAAAGACTTCGACGACGCCCTTTCCGTGCGGAAGCTCGAGAACGGCGACGTCGAAGTGGGCATCCACATTGCGGACGTGTCCTATTTCGTGACGCCGGGCACGGAAATCGACAGAGAGGCGCAAAACCGCGCGACGTCGATTTACCTGGTGGACCGCACCATCCCCATGCTTCCCCACGTGCTCTCGAATGATTTGTGCTCGCTCAACCAAGACGTCGACCGGCTTTCCGTGTCTGCAGTGTTCGTGCTCGACAAGGACGCGAACGTAAAAGAAAAGTGGTTCGGCGAGACGGTTATTCACTCCCAAAAGCGCTTTACCTACGAAGAAGCGCAGGGCGTCCTCGACGCCGGGAGCGGCATCCTCCACGAAGAACTTTCCACCATCGCCGCGCTCGCGAAGAAAATCCGCGCACGGCGGATTGCAAAGGGTGCGATCGAATTCGACACGCCCGAAATAAAGGTTGAGCTCGATGCGAATGGGAAACCCGTCGCCATCCACCTTAAAGTGCGGCAGGAAACCAACATGCTGATCGAAGACTTCATGCTCCTCGCGAACGAATCGGTGGCCGAACTCCTTTCGGAAAGCGTGAAGAAAACCCAGCACCGCGACACCGCCATCTATCGCGTGCACGACGCGCCGGATGCCGAGCGCATCGAAAACCTCGTCCAATTCCTGCGCGTCATGGGATACGACCTAAAAATGAACGGCGCCCGCATTCAAGGCACCGAGCTCAACCGGCTCCTCGACCAAGTGAAAGGCACGCCCGAGGAATACCTCATCAAAACGGCGACGCTCCGCTCCATGGCGAAAGCCGTCTACGCCACGAAAAACGTCGGGCACTTCGGCCTCGCGTTCGACTATTACACGCATTTCACTTCCCCGATTCGCCGCTACCCGGACCTCCTCGTCCACCGCATGGTAAAGCACTACGAGCACGACAAGAAAGTGGACGTATCGCAGATGCAGGAATTCGACGCGCTCGCGCTCCATTCGAGCGAGCGCGAAGCCGCCGCCGCCGAAGCCGAGCGCGATTCCGTGAAAATGAAAATCGTGGAATACATGAGCGATAAAATCGGCGAGGAGTTCGACGGCGTGATTTCGGGCGTTTCGGACCGCGGCATCTACGTCGAGCTTTCCGAAACGCACGCCGAGGGCATGATCCGCATCAAAGACTTGGGCGACGACTATTTCGTGTACGACGAGCCGCGCTATCGCGTCGTCGGCGAGCGTACGAAAAAGTCGTATGCGCTCGGCGATCCTATCCGGGTAAAACTTATGGCCGCGCGCCTTTTTGAGCGCGAACTCGATTTCGCGCTCGCGTAGTCCTCTACGTCCTTTTCGCGCTTCCTAAGAAAGCAATCTTATACAGCGTCTCCATTCCACCCGACTTCTGAAAAGAAGGCACCGCTTTTATAGGTCTGAATGGCGTCCCGAATGTAAGGCACCATGTTTTCGGGAAGCGAATCGAGCGGATACCATGCAAGCTCATCGCACTTTTCGGGCTCTCCGATCTGCGGTTCGCCGCTCCACGCGTCGGCAGTAAGGAAGAAGTCAATGTATTCTGCGTCTTTTCCTTTTCGATGCATCACCTGTACCACTCGCATTTCTCGAGGACCTAAGGTAATACGCCCTTCTTCGAGCGCCTCGCGTGCCATCGCTTCGGATACCGATTCATCGCCGTCGAGATGTCCTGCGATGACACTGTAATTTCCGTCCTGCCACCCAGTTTGGTAGCGGCGAAGGAGCAATACCTTCCCATCACGAATAAGAATGAGGTGGACCGCGGCGCGAAGGGTGAACCGCTCGTTCATGCGATAACTATAGCAAATCAGTCTTTCATCGCCTCAAGGATGCGTGAGAGCGCGAGGGCGTAGGCCGCTTCGCGGAGCGTCACGGAGCGCGTCGCCGCGAAGTCGGCGACGTCTCGGTACGCGTCCCGCATGGTCTCGGTGAGGCGCTCCTCCACCATGTCCCGCGTCCACACGACGTCCGAGCGGTTCTGGAGCCATTCGAAATAGGAAACCGTGACTCCGCCTGCGTTCGCGAGCACGTCGGGCACTACGACGACGCCCTTTCTCGCGAGTATCCGATCCGCCTCCGGCGTCACGGGCCCATTCGCGATTTCAAGCACGACGTCCGCTTTCACCGAGTCCGCGTTGTCTGCGCGCACTTGTTCCTCAAGCGCTGCGGGAATGAAAATGTCGGCATCGGCGGTGATAACGGCGCCAAGCGATGCTATCGCCCCGGCTTCTTTCAATTCTCCCTTTTCCTCTTTTATGCCGAGCGCGTTCTCGACGTCTATGCCTTCGTTATTCACAAGGGTGCCGCTTGAGTCTGCGAGCGCGACGACGATCACGCCCTGCTCTGCGAGGAGCCTCGCTGCCTGCGCACCCGCATTCCCCGCTCCCTGAATAGCGGCGCGGAGTCCCGAAAGCGTTTTGTGCTGGTCGGCAATCAGCGCGTCGAGCACGATTATGGCACCGTCGGCCGTCGCCGTGTCGCGGCCCACGATGCCGCCCTTATCCAAGGGCTTCCCCGTAATCATGGCCGGCGCCGCATGACCTACGATGTTCTCGTATTCGTCGAGCATCACCGCCATGATATCCGGATTGGTGTACACGTCCGGCGCCGGCACGTCTCTATCTGGCCCTAAATGATCGGCGAATGCTTTCACGTACTCGCGCGCGAGGGCGTGGAGATCTTCTTTCGATACTTTTTTCGGGTCCACGGCGACGCCGCCCTTGCCGCCGCCCATGGGAATGCCGACCACCGCGCATTTGATGGCCATCATAGCGGCGAGGGCCTCGACTTCGTCTTGGTCCGCATCCGGATGGAACCGGATGCCGCCCTTATAAGGGCCCCGCGCGTTGTTAAACTGCACGCGGTAGGCGTGAAAGGTCTGCGAGCCGCCCGCCGTGAGCGGGATGGTGAGCTCGGCCGTAAGGATGCGGTCCGGCGTTTCAAACCGCGCGCGGTCGGCATCGCTCACGCCGAGCAGTTTTGCGGCGATGTCGACGTTTTGCTTGAAGTATTCAAAGGCGGCCATAGGCACGATTTTTCCCGAATTACTTGGCGACCGAAACCGCGTCTTCGAATTTCACCGAGAGGAGTTTCGACACGCCGTCCGCGCTCATGGTGACGCCGTAGAGGATTCCCGCGCGGGACATGGTTTCGCGGTTGTGCGTGATCACGATGAGCTGCGATTTTTTGGAAAGCGCTTCGATCATGTCGCCGTAGCGGCGGCTGTTGGCTTCGTCGAGCGCCGCATCGGTCTCGTCGAGGATGAGAAACGGCGGCGGGTTTACCTGGCTCATCGCGAAAATGAGCGCGATCGACGTGAGCGCGCGCTCGCCGCCCGAAAGCTGCATGAGCGACTGCACTTTCTTCTTCGGCAGGTTTACCGCAATTTCGATGCCGGGGCGGAATACGTCGTCCTTCTTTTCATCACTAAATTCTTCGAGCTCGTCCTCTTCGTCTTCTTTTTCTTCGACTTCCAGCACCAATTTTGCGCTTCCGCCGCCGAACATAAGCGAGAAAAATTCGCTGAACGATTCATTCACCTGCTTTACGCCGCTCGCAAAGTTCTTGGCGAGTTCTTCGTCGAGGTCTTTGATAAGCGTCCGGAGCCCCTCGGCCGACCGCGTGAGGTCCTCGAGCTCGCGCGCGAGGAATGATTCCCTTTCCGAAGTCTCGCGGTATTCCGCGCGTACTTCTTCCCCCGTCCCGCCCGCTTCTTCGAGCCGGATTTTGAGCCTTTCGACGGTGCGGCGGCGCTCTTCTTGGACGCTCCGCTCTGCGACGGGCGGCGCGTCTTCTCCCGGCACGCCGAGCCCGCGTATGCCGACCAGGGCGAGCACTTCCGCGCGGCTCTGCATGAGTTCTTGCCCCAGCATGCGGATTTCCTCGAGTCGTCCTTCCTGGCGCACGACGTCCCCTTCCATGCGCGCGCGCTCTTCCGCAAGCTTGACCAATTGATGCTTGCCTTCGCGGCCCGTTTCTTCGAATGCGCGCAGCGCTTCGCGCGC
>CAYYYQ010000027.1:0-1832 GCA_964475915.1 uncultured Candidatus Saccharibacteria bacterium | reverse complement strand
GTCCCTTTCTCCACCTGGAGGTGCGTGTCGTCCACGGGCTCCGTCTGTGCGGAAGTCCCGAGGATAAGCAAGGTACAAAGTCCCATCCCAACGCCGGCTTTTACTACTACCTGTCCCAATTGCATCGCCGTACGTCCTTTTCAGTATCCGCGCCCCCATTGGCCCGGACATAGGCTTTAGATATATCGTATTTCCACGGAATGGCAAATTCCGGGGAATGCGCCCCGATGCGTTTTTGCGGTTTGCCGCCCAAGGCCTATAATCAGAGGGAAATGAGGCAATCCACGCTTTTCACGAAAACGCGCCGCGAAGCACCCGCGGACGAAGTCGCCAAGAACGCGCAGCTCCTTATCCGCGCCGGGTTCGTGCACAAAGAAATGGCGGGGGTGTATTCGTACCTGCCGCTCGGGCTCCGCGTCATCGAGAACGTCGTGCGCATCGTAAAAGAGGAAATGGACGCCATCGGCGGCATCCAAATGAAAACGTCCGCGCTTCAAAGCAAAGAAGTATGGGAAAAAACGAATCGGTGGGATGACGCCGTGGTTGATAACTGGTTTAAGACGACGCTCAAAAATGGCACCGAAGTGGGGCTTTCGTTTACGAACGAAGAAGCGTATTCGAACATCCTCAAGAATTTCGTGAGCTCGTATAAAGATCTGCCGCTGTACCCGTACGACTTCAAGACCATCTTCAGAAACGAAGCGCGCAGCAAGTCGGGCATTGTGCGCGGCCGCGAATTCTACTGGAAAGCGCTCTATTCGTTCTCGACCGATAAAGAACAGCACGACGTCTTTTACGAGAAGGCAAAAGCCGCGTACCTGCGGGTTTACGAGCGGGTGGGGCTTAAAGACGTCACCTATCTCACGTTTGCCTCGGGCGGGACATTTTCAAAATATTCCCACGAATTTCAGACGATTTCAGACGCCGGGGAAGATGAAATATATATCGACGAGGTGAAGGGAATCGCAATAAATAGGGAAGTGCTTACCGACGACGTTCTCGCCGAGCTCGGGGTAGACCGGAGAGCGCTCGTCGAGAAGAAGGCGATCGAAGTCGGGAATATTTTCACGCTCGGTTCAAAATTCTCCGAACCGTTCGGCCTGAGCTACAAAACTGCCGAAGGCAATTCGCTGCCGGTGTTTATGGGTTCGTACGGCATTGGCATCACCCGCCTTATGGGCACCATCGTGGAAGTGTTGGCCGACGACAAGGGCATGGTGTGGCCGGAAGCGGTAGCGCCCTTTGCCTATCACCTCGTCTCGCTCGGACAAACGGGCGACGAAGTCTCGCAAGCGGCCGACGCCCTCTACGCAGACATGACGAAGCGGGGCATGAGCGTCCTCTACGACGACCGCGATGCGCGCGCCGGGGAAAAATTCGCGGACAGCGATCTGATCGGCATCCCGTACCGCATCGTCGTCGGGAAGCAGGGGCTTGCGGAAGGCGCGTTCGAGGTGGTCGCTCGCGCAACCGGCGCGGTCGAAAAAAAGTCGAGGGAAGCGCTTCTCGCGGCATAAATCATGGCGCGCCGCTTTTCCAAGAATTCTTTTTTCTCGAGCGACATCGGCGTTGACCTCGGCACCGCCAACACCTTGGTATACGTCCGCGGGCGCGGCATCGTTCTCAACGAGCCGTCCGTGGTCGCCGTGAATGATAAAACCGGCCAGGTGGTCGCGGTGGGGAAGGAAGCGAAACTCATGCTCGGCAAAACGCCGCCCCACATCCGCGCCGTACGCCCCCTGTCCCACGGCGTCATTTCTGACTTCGAAGTCACGCAGGAACTGTTGGCCTACCTTATTAATAAAGCGCAGGGCGGACGCTCGCGCTTGTTT
>CAYYYQ010000026.1:0-4449 GCA_964475915.1 uncultured Candidatus Saccharibacteria bacterium | reverse complement strand
TGGTCGCGCAAGGCGGCATCACCCACCCGCTCGGCGACGACTTTTCGCTCGGCGGGTGGACGTCCGTTTCGCTCGATCGACCGCTTCAGTATGGCCGGTCGAATAACGGCGGAAACGAGCTCGACGTCACGGGCTCCTATGCCCCGTCGTTCGACACCTTCTTGGGGCCCATCGAGACCAATGCATCCGTCTCGTGGTACTTCCTCGGCGACTTCGGCCGCGTGAAGGGAGACACCCTGGCGCTCGTTGCGGACGCGGACCGGCCGTTCAAGGCGGGAGGGGCGACGATTTCGCCGTTCCTCACGCTCAAGGACTGGGTGAACGTGGGCGCCGAAAGCACCTACCTCGCCGAAGGCGGCCTGCGCGGTTCGATACCGCTTATGGCCGGCGTGTCGCTCGACGGAACGCTGCCGGGGTTCACCTTCGACGCTTCCAACCATGCAACCTATGCGTGGATGGACGCGGGGCTCGATTACCCCTTGTCCGACGCCTGGAGCATCGGGGTGAACGTGAAGTTCTCCCGCCAGATTTCCGGACCGCCGACCCGCCGGGACATGAAGCCGACCTTCGGCCTCACGTTTTCTGGGGCGATCAACTGACCTTTGTGCGAAAGGCCCACAGCAATGTGGGCCTTATCGTTTTCCCTACCGCTCACCCCTAACTTGACATCAAGAGTTACTTATAGTATGAATGTTGCGGGTGTTATTCCCAATTGAAACGCCAAACCACGAAAGGGTACGGCATGAAAAAACTCAGCAACGATGCCTGGCTAACCATCTGCCAGGCCGCGCTCATCTTCACCCTCTGCTGGTGCCTTTATCCAGTGGCGGGTGAAACGATGCGCGTTGACAACGTGACGAAGATCAAGCAGCTTGCCCAAGTTCCCGCGGTCAACGAGAAGCAGCTGCGCGAATATTTGGAAAGCGCTCACTTCATTCTCCGCGGCCCAAGCGCAAATGAAACCCAGTTCTATACTCCGCGGCCCGAATACTATTTCACGGACGCGGCGTACCTCGACTGGGTCGGCACGACGCTCCAGCGCTTCGTCAAAGAGCATCCAAACGAAGCTCACCGCCTCGATGCCCTGCGGCCGCTCGGCGACGACTTCACGGTACAGAAGTTCGATCTCGAACAACGGTACCGGAAGCGTTTCGGCGACGCGCAAATGCTGTGGGCGACCAAGTACGTCAAAGACACTTCCGCAGACCACAACTACGCGTTCAAGCTGGACAAGCCGGTGGTGATGGACCGCTCGCTCGACTTCCTCTTGCATAGCATTCTGCCGTCAATCATGATCATGTTCCTGTATTTTGGGACCCGTCTCAAACGCCAGGACAAAATGAAGGCGGTGGAACTTCCCCGGTGGATTGTCGCAGCGGTCGTGTGGCCGCTTGCGATGTTCGTCTATCCGACGCGCATCAATCCGCTCACGCAAGCCCGGGAAGCCATGCGGTATGCCGTCTATCTTTTGACGGCGGTCCTCTCCGGCATGCCGGTCGCCTACGCGAAAGTCATGGCGAGCGGCGAGCGCTCGGGGGAAAAAGGCGAATCGCCAAGCACGACGCTCGTGCTTTCCGATATGCCGATCCCCAAGCTCGACGTCACCTTCGGCCTGATGAGCAGTAAGCTCGGACCGAACGGCGCCATCTTCCATACCGGCGCCGTTGCAAACTGGAACATCCACGCCGACCTCGGCGACGGGTACAGCTTCACGTTTGCAGGCACGCGAGGTCTTCACGGCTCACAAGCATCGGATGAAAACGACTGGATGGGGTTCAAGGCATTCACGGTGGGCCACGACACGCTCACCCTGGGTGCCGCCTACTACGACATCCGGCCGCTTGGCTCGACCAAAGGCGGCGACATGCTCGGAATCAGTGCCGGCTATGATCATCCGTTTGATCACGGCCTCACCGGGTTCGCGTATGCCGAGTATGACCCTTTGACCGAGCACAATCAGAATGCGGGATACACCGCATCAATCGGTCTCCGCGGGTCTTGGAATCTTGGCGACGACTTTACCCTCGGTGGAAGTATCGCCGGTATCCACGCCGATGGACCATTTAAAGCAGAAGAGGGCAACCTCCTCCGCTTCGATGCATCAATCTCGCATCCCGTTGGCAAGCGAGCTTCGCTCACGCAATGGGTAAAGGCGTTCATGCCCGTGAGCCACTTCGGCAATCGTTCTCCCGCCGTGGCCGTGGGCGTCGGAATGTCGTTTGCCACCAACTGACCTTTGTGCGAAAGGCCCACAGCAATGTGGGCCTTATCGTTTTCCCTTTCTCCTTTTCTATTTTCACTCCTACTTTTTCGAGATAATCGTCTTTTTATACATGTCCAAATGCTTGAGCGCGACGCCGGTGCCGCGCGCGACACAAAAATAGGCGTCTTGCGCGAGCTTGGCCGACACGCCGGTGCGCCGGAGCACGAGCTCCGGCATGTTGCGCAGCTGGCTGCTGCCGCCCGTCAAAATAATGCCGTTGTCGATAATGTCGGAAGCGAGTTCGGGCGGCGTTTCTTGCAATACTTTCCGCACCGCTCCCATCATTTCCCGCAATTCGCGGCTCATCGCTTCCACGACTTCGTTCGTTTTAAGCTCTACCGTGCGTGGGAGTCCCGATACAAGGTCGCGCCCTTTCACCGCCATGGAAAGTTCTTCGTTCATGGGCACCGCGGAGCCGATTTTGATTTTCACTTCTTCCGCGCTCTTGTCGCCGATGGCGAGGTTGTACTGCTTTTTCAAATGGTCGGTCACGGCGCCGTCGAGCCGCACCCCCGCGCATTTGACCGACGTCGCCGCGACGATGCCGCCGAGCGAAATCACGGCCACGTCGATGGTGCCGCCGCCGATGTCGACGATCATGCGGCCCATCGGTTCTTGGATGGAAATGCCGGCGCCGATGGCCGCGAGAATGGGCTCTTTGACGACGTACGCGTCTTTCGCTCCCGCTTTAATCGCCGCTTCGATGACGGCGCGCTTTTCGGTCGAGGTGACGCCCGCGGGCACGGACACCAAGACCGTCGGGCGGAACGGATTCCATTTCCCGAGCGCCTTTTTCATGAAATACGCGAGCATCGCCTGGGTCACGCGGTAGTCCGCAATGACGCCGTCTTTCATGGGGCGGTACGCGATGATGGAATCGGGGGTGCGGCCGATCATTTTCTTTGCTTCGACTCCGATCGCCAATACTTTGTTGCTCGTCTTGTCGACGGCGACCACCGACGGTTCGTTTAAAACGACGCCCTTCCCCGGGAGAAATACCAGCACATTCGTCGTACCAAGATCGATGCCGAGTTTCGGAGCATAGAACGCCATGGGTGCATGATACCGTGCGCGCTTCGGAGCACCAAATCGGGAACGCGCGGCGATGCGTGGGGTGGTACAATACGCCGACATGACTACCCCGACCCTCGGGTTTGCGATTGACGGCGGCCGCCCGCTTTCGGGGACCGTGGCCACCAATTCATCCAAAAACGGCGCGATGGGACTCCTCGCCGCCTCTCTTTTGAATCGCGGCACGACGACCCTCAGGAAGGTTCCCAAAATCGAAGAAGTGCACCGCATCGTCGAAGTCCTGCGATCGATTGGCGTTACCTGCGCATGGAACGACCACGAACTCACGATAACGCCGCCCGATACTCTTTCGCTCGGCACCATCGACGCGAACGCCGCGACGCGCACGCGCACCATCCTCATGTTCATCGGATCCTTGATCCACCGGTTCGACGCGTTCGACCTGCCCCAGTCGGGCGGCTGCACGCTCGGCCAACGCTCCATCCGCCCGCACCTGCACGCGCTTGAAAAGTTCGGCGTCGGCATCGAGGCGCTGACCGACCACTTCCACATCACCTACCAGAAGCTCGCCCCCGCGGAAGTGGTGCTCTACGAATCGAGCGACACGGCGACCATTAACGCGCTTTTGGCCGCCGCAGGCATTCCGGGCACAAGCGTCATTAAATACGCATCGGCCAACTACCAGGTGCAGGAAGTATGCGGCTACCTGCGCGCGCTCGGCATCGGCGTGGACGGCCTTGGCACCACCACGCTCACGATTACGGGCGTTGAAAAGCCGTCAAAAGACCTTTCCTACAGCGTGGGCGAAGACCCGACCGACGCCATGTTTTTTATCGCGGCCGCGGCGGCGACCAAATCCGCGATTACCATCACGCGCGCGCCCATCGAATTTCTCGAAGTCGAACTATCCGTGCTCGAGAAGATGGGGCTCCGCTTTTCGCTTTCGAATCCGGCCGTGTCGGAAAACGGCATCACAAAGC
Organism: uncultured Candidatus Saccharibacteria bacterium; assembly: GCA_964475915.1. Taxonomy (GTDB): domain Bacteria; phylum Patescibacteriota; class Minisyncoccia; order Phycocordibacterales; family Phycocordibacteraceae; genus C7867-001. Next base: position 174 of record CAYYYQ010000026.1, on the reverse strand, counting down.
TCGCCGACGTTACGCTCCTGCCCTCGGCCCTCACCGCTTTCCCCGAAAAAATACACGCGCGCCCCTATCCCGGGCTCAATATCGACAACCTGCCCTTTTTCGCCGTCATCGCGACGCAAGCGGAAGGCACGACGATGATCCACGATTGGGTATACGAAAAACGCGCCCTTTATT
>CAYYYQ010000025.1:0-11012 GCA_964475915.1 uncultured Candidatus Saccharibacteria bacterium | reverse complement strand
AAGGTGCGTTCGCTCAACTCAATCCATTTCTCTATCTGTGCGCTCTGCGCCTGCAAATCGGCTTCCAGCGCGGTCTTCTCGCTCATGAGGGTATTCTTCGCACTCTTGTACTCCTCATCGCTTATAAGGTCTCCTGCGGCGTTTGCGGGGGATGTGTATCGCAACAAGAGCGCGTCCATCTGCTTGGTGATTTCCAAAACGCGCTTCTGCTTATTGGAGATTCCTTGCTCGTGCGAAGCCGCCTCGCTCTGCCTCACCTCGTGCAGGTATTTGATAGCCCATGTCTTGAAAGCGTCGGAGATAGTGAGCCCCGTGATGATGAGGTCTGCCTGCTTGGTGAGTTCCTTGAGTTCGACGGTCTTCTCTGGGCATTTTTGGTCAATACGCTTGGTGCAACGATAGTAGATGTAATGATGCACATTGCCGTTCTGGTGGCGTTTTACTTTCTCCTCTGCGGTTATTGATGCACCGCAGTGCCCGCATTCCATGATGCCTGTATACGCAAAGCGACGGGTAAGAGGACGCGGACGCTCTTTGTTTCCAATCAACGCTTGGACACGGTTGAACTCCTCTTGGGAAACCATCGGTTCATGCTTGCCCTGATACCAGTTGCCGCTACCTTTCGGGTATTCGTAGTAGCCGCAGTAAAAAGGACTCTTGAAAAGTTTATATATTGCTGACCGCGCAAGCGGCTTGCCTTCGCGCGTGCGGAAGTTCCATTGTTCTGTGGCAATCTCAAGTATCTGTGGCGGAGTGTACCCACCCGTGAGCATCATCCTCCACATCTCTTTGACCTGATGGAAGCGGTTAGGGTCGTTTTCAATCGTGTTCTTACCCTTATCTAGGACGATGCTATTCAGGTATCCAAGTGGAGCGCGCCCAGGGAACCAGCCCATGTTCAACTTGCTCCTGATGCCACGCTTCACAGCATCACCGTTGTCGTCGGATGACTTCTTCGCCATTCCAAACTCCAACGACAACATGAACTTATCGTTCGAGGTGTTGCGATATATGCCGTTGGTGGTTTTTATTTCCACCAACTTGCCTTCGTCCATCGCGGTGATAATCCAACCACCGTCGTAGGCGTTGCGGGCAAGGCGGTTAGGATGCCACACGAGAAGCGCATTTATCCTACCCGCTTCGACCTGTTCCATTACATATCCGAAGATGGGACGACCGCGTTTATGGGCAGATTGGCTCTCACCACCTTCTTTGCCCGTATGACGCTCTACGATGTTCAATCCTTCGGACTTTTCAAGACGCAATAAATCCCGTTCCTGGTCTTCATGCGAAAGCGCCTGACGGTCTTCGCCAACGGTGCTTTTGCGGGTATATGCGGCGTACCGCAGGAGGGATTTATTGCTCATACCTACTTGATGAGGAGATAGATTCCGCACAGACCAATTGCAAAACCGAGGAGGAGTCCCAAGGCGTACTTGAGTTTCAGGTATTTCTTCATACAAAGAAGATGTTGCCGCAGTTCCTGCACCGCATCTTCCCGTTCTCCTTGAAGAAAAAAGAGGCGATAAAGGCTGGCACACCGATAATCAGGAACGGGATACCCACCACGAAGATGAGCAGACCCATACCAAGAACGATTGAAGTCAGTCCAATGACACGAAGAAGATACCTCGGAGAAACGGAGGTGGTCTTGAAACTGTGGCAGTGGGGACATTCTATTTGCGGTCGCTTCGCCATAGAAGTTTTTATTTCCCTTTGAATGATAATGAGCAACGCAAAAAGGGACGACCGTTGCCTGCGACCCACAGTACGGTTTACCCGAGGGCTCCGTTGTGGAGGACAGTCGCCCCTTATTACCCGCAACGGATAAAAAAGGCACTGCCCTCGGGCTGTATTTACGCACTGTGGGTCGCAGAATCAGTATGGCTGGTTTTGGCACACTTTTCAATCCCAATAGCCCTGCAAATCGTGTCAGGAAATCTGTCGCAAAAGTGTCTGGAAACTCTGCGCCTTTTACTGAAATATATTGAATATAAGCCATGAAAGTCATTTTGATTTTCGGACAAGTTTACTGATAACTAGCGGACATTTTCCCTAGATTTATTCAATGATTTATTTCTATGATTTCTCGTATCAGGGGTGCGACGGTTATCCGTATCAAATCCGATGAACTCCATAGTGCCTTTGATACGGTTCAACCGTATCGCCAGTGATACTTTTTTCCCTTATCCAAACCGAAGTATCTTGCAGTAAGTAGACATTCGGTGAGTGCCCCTTTGAGTGCCATATCGTAATGACATTCAATTCTTCCAACTTCTTTACGGCGTTTACGGCGGTATTTTTATTCTTGATTCCGCTTTCGCTCATAATCCGTTCGTATGAAGGGAAGCAAGTTTGCTTCTTGTAGTTGGCGTACTTTGCCAGGACACAATAGACATCAAGTACGGACTGCTTCCGATACTTCGCCGCATACCCAAACTCAAAGAACTCGTTATCAACGAAGAACCTAGTTTTCTTTTTCAACCTTCTCGCAAGCGTGTGCGGCTTGGCTGGGTTTTTCATGATGTGTTCCATGTGCATTTTCGTAGTCCTCTAACCATTCTCGATTTATCGGACGGTAAATCGCATTGAACATCGTCAGGAGATTCATCGCCTCCTCAATCGCAACCTCATTCGAGATTTCCACCCCGAACTCATCCAGCCAAATCTCTTTGAACTCGCGCAAGGCGGGGTCGCTAATCATTGCCGTGGATGAGACCTTTCAGGTTCTTTATGCTGGCAATGAACGATTGAGGTTCAATCATCGCTTTGCCATACAAAAAAGCCCGAAGCAGGTCTGCTCTACCTTCAAAATCTTCAAAGGCAAAGCAGATACGCCTCGGGTCTTCACGGTTCACATACGCAATCCTCCGACCTTTCGCCAGCAAGAAAGCGGCGATGTAGAAATCGCTGGTCTTGTATTCATTCGCATCTTCCATACCCTCACTCTGTCAAAAGAGGCGAATCCGAGACATTACACAGGAGTTGAGAACAAAACGCCCCTTTTCGGGGCGCTACCTTTTCATCGGTCTCAAGATGCTCAACGCTTTTGCGTAGCGAGATTCATAGAGCGGTATTTGCTGTGGAGTAAGGCGAGTTCCGTAGGTACGGAAAATAGCATCTGCCGTCTGCTGATTTGTCGCTCCCTTTGTTTTCATCAACCAAGCCATACGCGCTTTTTCTTGCGGTTTTGGCATGGTGAACGGGCGCGTATCCTTCCTGCGCTTGAGTGTCTTCTTCAAGAGCGCTTCCACATCCCTCGTCGTCGTGTGGTCGGTGATTTCCAGATAAAATGCATTCGCCTTGAACTGATGCTTCGAGGTCTCTATATCGGTTGTGGTCTCTATGAGGCGTGCACCAATCTTGTGTCGTCCCACGGATGCCACGGTCTTCTCCGCGTCTTTCTTGCTCATGTCGGCTGGCAGGGGTAGAAGGTTGGCAACGATTCTCGGCGAAAGGATGTAGTCGTAAGCGAAAAACCGCGCTTCGGATTGGAAGGTAATTTTGATGCTGAAATCCGCTATCAATCCTTCGGCATCTTTTCGTACCTTTGGCGCGCGATGCCGCCCGTCATGCTCCCAATGAAATGCCTTCTCACCGTCGGTGAATCCGCCGCGAGGAACGCCATATCGCTTGCGGATTGTGGCGACCTGTTCAACGAAATGAGGATGGTCGGCAAGGAGCATATAGACCGCCCGTTCGCCTCCGTAAAAGGTCGTTTCCTTTGACCGAACATGCTCTGCCGCGCCCCCATTTTTCATACTTGACCTCAATCCTACCAAATGTTGCGCCGAAGGGCGCGGGGCGTATGATTAGTTCATGAAGAAGATGAAGATGGAAATATGCGGCTCAAATACGCCAAAATAATAAACTTCCGCTCCATTCAGGAGATGAGGGTTGATTTCGACCCTTCATGCCGCATCCTCGTCGGCATCAATGAGAGCGGCAAGTCGAACATCCTTCGCGCTCTTTCCATGATTGGTGAAGATTTTTCACCGACTGCCGAGGATGTGCGTGAGCCGCTTCCACGCGAGCGCCCCATAGAGGAGGCATATATCTGGTTCGTATTCGGTCTTGATAAAGCGGATATGGATGAGATATACGCAAAAGTGAAACCAAAGTTGCTCTCCAAAAAGGAAGATGCGACCTTGATGACGCTCACCGCGAAGGTAAAGGGAACTCCCACGAAGTTCAATTATAGTTTGAAGCGCTTTGCCGACACTCGGAACGAAGGTCTGTATACAGTTGATGTGGAGGATGGTTCAAAGTCGGGTAGTTATTGGACAGTTGCAGGGTACACCGTCCTCCCAAATTGGAAGAAACCATCAAAAGCGTGCCCTGCAGATTTCACCGTTGATGTCGGCGGAGTGGCGAAGCCGCTCAATGGTTTTTCCCTCATAAACACCGATGACTACGCCGAAATTCCTGCGGAGTATCTTGAGCCGATTGATACGACCTATGTAAACCGTGTCGTGGGAAGCGAAATAAGCGACTTCATTGAGGAGTCGTTGCCAGAGGTGATTTTCTGGCGATACGAAGAAAACAACCTTCTTCCACCGTCCATAGACATGGATGCGTTTGCCGCGAATCCCGATACCTGCATTCCGCTCAAGAACATGTTTATGCTCGCGGGAATCACGGACATCGGAAAGGAACTCGCGGCGGCTCGTGCTGTATCCACGACAAAGGTACGCAACCTCTTGAGCCGAGTAGCGACCCAAGCGACGACGCATTTCAGGAGCGTGTGGAAGGAACACAAGGAAATCCGCTTCGCGCTTGAGCCAAATGGAAACACGATTGACGCGAACATCGTGGAAAAGAACCACTGGAAGATGTCCCAGCGAAGCGACGGCATAAAGCGCTTCATTACTTTCCTGCTTTACATATCCGCGAACATCAAGGCGAACCTGCTCACCGATGCGCTTCTCCTTGTAGACGAGCCCGATATGGGCTTGCATCCGTCAGGAAGTCGCTACCTGCGTGATGAACTCATTGATAATTCGAAGAAGAATACCGTCGTCTTCTCCACGCACTCCATCTTCATGATTGATAAGGAGAACATCGGACGGCACCTCCTCGTGAAGAAGGATTCGGAAAAGACGACGATTCTGAACGCGAATACCTCGAACTTCGTGGATGAGGAGGTGCTGTACAACGCACTCAACTACACCGTCTTCGACATCCTCAAGCAGAACAACATCATCTTCGAGGGGTGGCGTGATAAAAAACTCTTTCAGGTCGCCATGAGTCGTATTGCGACGGGATATGCCACAGCCCTCAAGCCATTGAGCACTAAACTCAAGTCCTCGCTTGGTATCTGTCATGCCGAAGGCGTGAAGGATGTACGGAATCTCACCCCGTTGATTGAACTTGCAGGACGCACCTGCCTCATCGTGAGCGATGCGGATAAGGCGGCGAAGGAGAAGCAGAAGGAGTTTCAAGAAGACCTCCGAGGATTCGGAACCTGGAAGCGGTATGACGAAATCCTCACAACCACGAAAGCGCAGACGGGCGAGGACTTCCTGACCGATGCCGCGTTTACCGCGGGTATAACAGCGCTAAAAAAGAAGTATCCCGCACTTACGGGCGACCCTGCAAAAACCACGAGCGGACGCTTGGACGAGGTAAGGAAGTGGCTCGGCGCTCAAGGCATTCCTGGCGACCAGCACAAGGAAATGCTGAACTTCCTCAAAACCTCTCTGTTTGATGCGCTTGTACCCGCCCACATTGAGAACGAGTATTACGACCTGCTCAAGGAACTCGTGCCCGTGATAGGTGGGGTAAAATAAAACAAATGACTAAACGGTTTTTCAAACTCCTGTATGTTCTCGCCCTGATAGCGCTTGCGCTCTCACTCCCAATCACACTCCTCATCAACATCCATCCTGATGAAATCGTAAGAACCACTTACAAAGCGAAGTGCCTATCCAATAACCAGTATGTTGTCTTGGAAGGTTCTCCGCTCAACGAGGCGTATGAGTTTGATGAGTTCATCCTCAATGACACGACCTTTAGCGATACGAAGCAAACCCTGAATCTCTATTGCAGGTACTACGACCAGATACAACCGTATATTACGGAATATGTTGAGAGCAAGACACCTGCTGAAACGAGAAAAGCAAACGCTGACTTCTTTACTTTCCGAAACAGCGTTGAATCAAGCGTCTACTCTTATCCCGCTCTCTATTCACTTGAGGTCGTCAGCAACATCACGCAATGGAATGTAATCTATAACCCTATAATCGGTTGGTTTGTCTGCGCTCTGCTCGCCTTCATCGTCCTGCAAGCATTGCGGATGTGCTATGTCTATGTGGTTTTCGGCAAAGTAGTGTGGCATCCCTTCAAAAGGTTGGACTAGAGGGAAGCCCCTTCTGCTGTAAGATTAGGGATATGGAAATAGTTAGAGGGAACTGCCCAAAAGGTTCTAATCTCGTCTACTAACCTCCGCCAATTACCGTGATCTGAAATGTGCGGAAGCGTCTTGAAGCACGGACGCGATATAACTGAGTCCCGGAACGAGGCCGAAAAGGGAAAGCACCCAGCCGAGGATGACAATCGCAACAACGCCGCCCAAAAGCGCGCCCGCGCCTTGGAGTAGGCCGTTCGTGAATGCGCGGCGCGGAGACGGCGTGCGTTCCTTTATTTCTTCCAATTCGCCTTCAATGCGCGTGAGCGCTTCAAGACCCTCTTGCTCAAGATCCTTTTCCATACTTTTCCTCATTGTACCAGGAGCGCATCGGGCGTAAGGTTACTGAATGGAATGTACCGGTGTCGTCCAAAAGGGAAGGGGCGAAGGCGCGAAGCTTGGTTTCCCGACGGCCAACATCCCGCTCACGGATTCGTCGGTGTCGGGCGTGTATGCGGCGATGGTCATCGTGAACAGCGCTTCGCACTCCGCCGTCGCGTATGCCGATACGCTCCGCGGGCTCCTCGAAGCGCATATTCTTGATTTTTCAGGGGATCTGTATGGCGCCACCATTACCGTGGTGCTCGGGGAGAAGATACGAGGCGATGCTCGCTTTACCACTCTTGAGGCGCTCTCTCGCCAAATTCAAGAAGACGTTGCGGCAGCGCGCCGCATCGCGCGCCAACCCGTATGAAGTGGACTGCCGTCCTTTTGGCTGGAATGATCATTGCGCTCGCGTGTCTTTTATTTGTGCTCCCGACGCCCGTGCCTGTGTCCAATACGCCGGTATCGGTCATCGCAGACGCGTCGGATAAGCCGGCCGCACCCACGGCATTTCATTATGAAGTCGTAACTGATCCGGCGGCTCAAGAACGCGGGCTCGGCGGAAGGACGGACGTTCCCGCCGACTATGGAATGCTTTTCGTCTTTCCCCAGGATGACACCGTCGGATTCTGGATGAAAGACATGCTGGTGCCCATCGACATTATCTGGCTCTCGGACACCGGCACCATTCTCGGCATCGATGCCGATGTCGCGACGAGCACGTATCCCAATGTCTTTTATCCGCCCGAGCCCGTGAAATATGTCCTTGAAACGCGCGCGGGCAACGCCGCCGCACAAGGATGGACGGTCGGCACCGCGCTTCCCATTCCATTGCAAAAGTAACCGAATGTTTTCTCGTGCTTTGTCCACAAGACAGGGATGATGGAGGAGCGTAAAATATGAATCCAAGACACTCCTTGGGGCTCGCCATTACCACCTAAGCGTCATTATTTTATGCCATCGAAAGCCGCATCCGCATCCAAGAAAGCCGTCGTCGTTGCCCCCGCGATACAGGAAGAATCTCGCGAAACCAAGCGCTATCGCGAAATCATTCCCCAGATCGAGAAACGCGACGGCCGTCTCGGCGCCTTTGAATTTGAGAAAATCGTGAACGCGATTTGGAAGGCGATGCAGGCGGCAAACGAAGGCAGTCTCGAAGACGCGACGCTGGTGGGCCACCAAGTTGCGGGCGAGCTTGCCCGCTTTGCGCGCAAATACAAGAATTTCCTTCCGACCGTGGAAGGCATTCAAGATTCCGTCGAGAAACAGCTCATGGTGAATGATTACGTCGCGGCAGCCAAGGCGTACATTCTCTATCGCGACAAGCGCGCCCAGATGCGCAGCGCCCAAATCGATATTCCGGAGCACGTCCGCAAGCTCGTCGCCGAGAGCGCAAAATATTTCGAGGGCAATCCGCTCGGCGAATTCGTGTATTTGCGCACCTATGCAAAATGGAACACCGAAGAAGGGCGCCGCGAAACGTGGATCGAAACGGTAGACCGCTACCTCGCCTTCATGAAAGAGAATATTGGCAACAAGCTTTCCGAAAAAGAATACGCGGAGCTCCGCACGGCGATTTTGAAGCAGGAAGTGATGCCGTCCATGCGCCTCATGCAGTTTTCGGGCGATGCGGCGCGCAAAAGCAACGTCGCAGCCTATAACTGTTCCTACATCGCGCCGTCGAAAATCGAAGACTTCGCGGAAATCATGTACATATCTATGTGCGGCACCGGCGTAGGATATTCGGTCGAAAGCCAGAATGTCCAAGCGCTTCCGCAAATCAAATACCAGACGGGGGAAAAGCTCCCCACGATTACGGTGGGCGACAGCAAAGAAGGTTGGTGCGATGCGCTCACCATCGGCCTCAAGACCTGGTACGACGGCAAAGACGTCGATTTCGATTTCTCGCAGATTCGGCCGGCCGGCGCGCGCCTCAAGACCATGGGCGGCAAAGCATCGGGCCCGGAACCGCTCCGCTCGCTGCTTGCGTTTGCCCGCGAGCGCATTCTCGCGCGTCAGGGCCGCCGCATCCGCAATATCGATGCGCACGACATTATCTGCAAAATCGGCGAATGCGTGGTCGCTGGCGGCGTGCGCCGCTCGGCTATGATTTCCCTGTCCGACCTCGACGATACCGAAGTGCGCGACGCAAAGAAAGGCCAATTCTTCCTTTCTGACCCGCACCGCTCCATCGCGAACAATTCCGCCGTCTACATGGAAAAGCCGGGCAACGAGGAATTCATGGACGAATGGGTCGCGCTTATGAAGAGCCATTCCGGCGAGCGCGGCATCTTTAACCGCGGAGCGCTCATGAAGCAGCTCCCCGGCCGCCGCATCAAGTTCTGGGAAGAAACGGGGTACGTGAAAAATGACCGCGTCGTCGGTCCGGCCGGCACCAATCCCTGCGGCGAAATCATTTTGAAGTCGAAGCAGTTCTGCAACCTCACCGAAGTCATTGCGCGAGCAGACGACACCAAAGAATCGCTCATCCGCAAAGCGCGCCTCGCCACCATTCTCGGCACGTACCAGTCCACCCTGACGAACCTCCCCTACCTTTCGAAAGAGTGGAAGGAAAACTGCGAGGCCGAACGCCTCCTCGGCGTGTCGATTACGGGCCAATGGGACAGCAAGGCGTCGCGCAATGCAGAAACGCTCCGCGCCATGCGCGAAGAAACCATCGCGACGAATAAAAAGTACGCAAAGAAATTCAACGTGAACGCTTCGACGGCCATTACCTGCGTGAAGCCGTCCGGCACCGTATCGAAAACGTTCGACGTGGCGAGCGGCATGCACCCCCGCTACGCGCCGTATTACATCCAGCGCATTCGCATCAGCGCGACCGATTCGCTGTTTAAAATGATGCGCGACCAGGGCGTGCCGTACTACCCGGAAGTGGGGCAGGATGCCGAAACGGCGAACACCTTCGTGCTTGAATTTCCGGTCAAAGCTCCCGACGGCGCCATTACGAAAGACGACCTTTCGGCGCTCGACCAGCTCGAACACTGGAAGCTCGTCAAGCAGAATTACACCGAACACAATCCGTCGGTGACCGTTTCGGTCGGAGACGATGAATGGATCGGGGTGGCAAACTGGGTCTATGCAAACTGGGATATCGTGGGCGGGCTGTCGTTCCTCCCGCGCAGCAATCACGTATATCGCCTCGCGCCGAACGAACCCATTACGAAAGAACAATATGAATCCATGGTGTCGCGGCTCGGCCACATCGATTACGCAAAGCTCTATCAGTACGAGCGCCAGGACGAAACCGAAATGAAAAAAGAACTCGCCTGCGTTTCCGGGACGTGCGATATTATTTAATAGCGCTCGTCTTATATGCCCCTTCGGGCACATGAAAAATCCGCCGGTGAGGGCGGATTTTTCATGTGCGTAGACCGGATCATAAGCCGAATTCTGTCCTCGAGCCGCTACCGCGACTCGTTGGACGGCCATCTATCTAAGCCCCGTGATTGCTCAGGGGGTCAAGCGGCGCTCCCCGACTTGGCGGGGCACGGCCTTGCACCGGGGTAAGGATTTAGTCGTTGCATTCCCGCCTTGCGGCGGACGTATTCCCGCGAAGGGAACCTCTCGGCTTTCGCGTCGAGCGTTTCTGTGGGCACCTCGCGCCTCACGGCGTGCGGGCGTTACCCCCGACCTTGCGTTTCCGCGAGGCCGGGGCCCCGAGTGTAACGTCGGGGCCGCTACCCGGCTGCCCGCTTACGCGGGCCGGTGTTCGGACTTTCCTCCCCTCGACGCTCTTGCGAGCTCTCGGGGCAGCCGTCGGTTCCGGTCCGCATATATGATGCCACAAAAACGCTATCTACACAATGTTTCTTTCCCGCATCCTGCGCGGGCGTATACTAGGTGTATTATCCGCACAGGGCTCGTTAGCGTATTACTTTTATGGAACCAACCGGGGCAAAGAAATTCTCGTTCGACGCCGGGGCAGCGTGGGCACTTTCGCTTACGGTGCTTATCGCGGCCGTCGTATTTATTCCGACCGCTAGCGCGCCGTTTCTCTATACCAAGGCATCGGCGCTCGCCGTGGGCGCCATCGTGACGCTTGCGCTCTTTATCCTCGCCCGGCTCACCCGCGGGAACCTCATCGTCCCGCCCGCGCGCCTCCTCGGCGCGCTGTGGGCGGTGCCGCTTGCCTACGGGCTGTCGACGATTTTCTCCGGGGTAGGAATGAAAGCGGCCTTTTTCGGCTCTTCGCTTGAAACCGATACGCTCGGATTCATGGTCGTCGCCGCCATGCTCGGATCGCTCGCGGCGCTGACGCTGC
>CAYYYQ010000024.1:0-2338 GCA_964475915.1 uncultured Candidatus Saccharibacteria bacterium | reverse complement strand
CTCGCGCAATGCTTTGCAGTTTCCGTATGGGAAGCTTGTGGTAGGTCTTTTCCGAATCGCGGGCGTCTTCTTTTTTCATGCTGGCTTCCGCGAGGGCCGTCTCGATGCGCATAACCGTCTCGCGCGCAGCCGCCGCTTCCTTTTTTGAAAGGCCGATGAGCCGGTGCATGGCTTCAACGTGCTTTACATAGGCCTCGCGGACGCGCTTTGATTCCGGGTCGTCCTTTAAATAATACTCGCGATCGGGCATCCCGAGGCCGTCTTGGTAGAGAAAGAGGGCATAGCGATCGCTGTTTTTTGAATCTTGATCGACAAGGCCGCCCCACAAAACGCCGATGCCGATGCGGTGGAAATCGGCCGTCAATTTCTGCAGGTCGCCAAGCGTACGAACCTTCTCGATGCGGGCGAGCCACGGGGCAAGGGGAGCGATGCCTAATTTCTCGCGCGTCTTTTCATCGAGGCCGGACTGGTAGAAATCGCGGATCATGCCCGACGCTTCGGTCGGGACCCTGCCCTTGCGTCGGGGCTGCTTTGCCAAGCCCTCTACGAGAGCGCGAAGCTTTTTCTCCGTATCCACGCGCAACAGCATGAAGCTGCCCCAGCGGGATTCCGACGCGGGAATGGTGGTTTTCTTAAGCCACGCACCGTGGGCGTGCGTATAGAAGTCGTCTTGCGGCCGCACCTTCGCATCAATAGTCCTCGTATCAAATCCCCAATTTTTCCGCGCCATATTTCAGTATTTTAGCATACTTGACATATATAGACGGATGTGTATAATTGTACTGAATGTAACCGAGATCTACGGATCTAAGACATGGAGATAGTCATGAGCACAGTTAATCTGCTTTACATCGCTGTTGTATGCATGTGTTTGAGTGGTGTGTGCACTGCCATCGCAACGAAAAAAGTTTCCGCGGGGTGGCAGTCGCTCTGGGGCTGTATTCGCTCCTGCTGGTTGCTGCAGCGTTCGTCATGAAATTCGTGCACTGAGGCTGAAGTCCCGAAGGAGTCCTTGGCTCCCCCGGGACTTCTTCATTTTTATGGCGCTCATGTTATCGTTCTTCTTACTATGACGGTCGCCGAAGTACGAACGCGATTCCTTGATTTTTACGCGAAGCGGGGACACGCCATTATCCCGTCCGCGCCCGTGCGCCCCGAGGGCGACGCGACCACCCTTTTTACGAGTTCCGGCATGCAGCCCCTCGTCCCGTACCTCCTCGGACAACAGCATCCGGCCGGCGTGCGGCTCGCCGACAGCCAGAAATCGGTACGCACGGGCGACATCGACGACATCGGCGACAACCGCCACCTCACTTTCTTTGAAATGCTCGGAAACTGGTCGCTCGGCGATTATTTTAAGAAAGAACAGCTTCCCTGGATCTTTGAATTCCTCACCAGTACAGAAGAGGGGCTCGGCCTCAAGCCGGAAAAACTATACGTGACGGTGTTCGCCGGCGACGAATTACTCGGCATTCCGAAAGACGATGAAGCCATCGCCCTCTGGAAAGACCTGTTTAAGCAGAAGGGAATTGACGCAAAAGACGTCGTCATTGGTTCCGAGGAAAACGGCTATCGCGTGGGCATGCAGGGCGGGAAAATCTTTGCCTACGACGCCAAGAAAAATTGGTGGAGCCGCTCCGGCGTCCCGGCTAACATGCCGCCCGGAGAACCCGGCGGGCCGGATTCTGAAATTTTCTTTGATTTCGGCACGCCGCACGATAGGCGATTTGGCCCCGAATGCCACCCGAACTGCGATTGCGGGCGCTTCGTTGAAATCGCGAACTCGGTGTTCATGGAGTACCTGAAGCAGGGCGACGGCTCCTTCACCTTCCTTTCGCAAAAGAACGTGGATTTTGGCGGCGGGCTCGAGCGTCTCGTCATGGCGCAAGAGGGCATCGACGACGTCTTTATGGCGGATACCCTGCAATCGTCTATCAAAGAAATCGAGCGCCAGACGGGCAAGCGATACGCCGACCCGGAATACGTGAAGTCTTTCCGCATCGTGGCGGATCATGTGCGCGCGGCGGTGTTCATCGCCGGGGACGAAGTGCACCCAAGCAATACCGACGCCGGCTACATTTTGCGCCGCCTTATCCGCCGCGCGATTCGGCACCTCGACAAGCTCGGCGTGGTCGAGAACACGCTCGCGGAGCTCGCCGCTAAAGTGATCGCGGCTTATGAAGACACCTATGCCGAACTCCGTGAGAAGCGGGAGCAGATTTTGAACACCCTCACTACGGAGGAAGCGAAGTTCCGCCGGACGCTTTCGCAAGGCATGCGCGAACTTGAAAAGTTCGCAAAGCGGGGAAGTCTCACGGGCGCCGACGCATTCACGCTC
>CAYYYQ010000023.1:0-2552 GCA_964475915.1 uncultured Candidatus Saccharibacteria bacterium | reverse complement strand
TCTTCGAACCCGACGCTTGAAAGTCGGCGAATGCATTATCAAAGAGTTGTCCGGAATTGGCGGTGAATTCGTAGAGCGCGATGGTATACACGCCGGTCGCCGGGTCGAGCTTGCTGTCGATTTCCGGCACCTGGATGGTGTCGCGGATAACGGGGATGGTAATCGTCGTGCCGCTCCGGAGCACCACGAGCGTCACTTTCGTGCCCTTGGGGCCGCGGATAAGGCTCACTGCCGTATCCGTGTCCATGCCGTCGGTCGATTTGCCGTCGATGGAAACGATAAGGTCGCCCGCTTTGAGTCCCGCGCTTTCGGCCGGCGTGCCTTTGAGTGGCGCGATGACGGTCAGGATGCCGTCTTTCGTAAGGCCGATTTCCGCGCCGATGCCGCTCAGCGTGCCCGAAATGTTTTCCTGGAAGACTTTCGCTTCCTGGGGCGGCATGAATACGGTGTACGGGTCGCCATAGCTTGAGGCGAGGCCCTGGATGGCGCCGAACACCTTGTCTTTCGAATCGGGCATGGTGGACGAGGCGTGCGTTTGGACGAAATTGGCGTCGAGCGTATTCCACGCCTTCCAAAAATCGGTGAGGTCGGCCGTTTCGTCCGGCACGGCGGAAAGGTTGTCGCCCAAAAGCGGCACGTTCGCGAGCACGCGCGCATCCGCGTGCCCGCCCACATAGAGGCCGAGCACGAAACAAAGTGCCGCAACGACGGCATATGACGACGCGCGCTTCACCACGCCGTTTTTAGAAAAGGCCGCATCCCCGCTCATGCACGCCATTGTAACACGGCGCTTTATCCCCGAACGCGCGCGGCATGCCGCGCGCAAACGCGCGCGGCGAGGATATACTACAGACATATGATCCTTCGCCACCAACTCGGCGGTATCACGTGGATAGACATCGAAGCGCCGACCGAAGACGAGCTCGCGCGCACCATGAGCGAATTCGACATCGACGCGCGCATCGAGAGCGAAATGATTTCTCCGACGCCGTACCCCCTATTCGTGCCGTTCCATAACTACCTTTATTTGGTGCTCCACTTTCCCACGGCCGCAGACGACGGCGGCACCCGCGACCAGGAAATAGATTTCGTCGTGGGCAAAGACTTCATCATCACGGGCCGCTACGACGGCATCGACCCTATCCATAACCTCCACAAAGTGTTCGAAGCGGAAGAATTGCTCGGGCTCGACAAGGCGCACGTGAAAACGCCGATGCTCATCGAGCGCATATTCCGCCGCATGTACAGCGCCATCGGCGTCGAAGTCGAACAGGCGGCGGAGCGGCTCGAGCGTATCGAGCGGGACATTTTCGCGGGCAAAGAGCGCGCCACCGTGCATGCGATATCGCGCGCGGGGCGGACGCTGCTTCGGTTCGAGACCACGCTCGCCCGCCACGAAGAACCGCTCTCCGCATTCGTGGACGAGCTTTCTGACGCCCATTATTTCGGCAAAGCATTTGCCGAGCACGGCGCGCACATCCGCGCAGAGCGCGACCATGCGCTCAACCTCATTACGTCGTACCGCGCCGTGGCGACCGAACTCCGCGACACGAACGACTCCTTGCTTTCCGCATCCCAAAACGAAGTGATGAAAACGCTCACCGTCGTGACCTTTATCGTGTTCCCGCTCTCCCTCATCGCCGCCCTGTTCCAAATGAACGTGCTCGGCGCCCCGCTTTCGCAAAACCCCCACGGATTTTGGATCGTCCTCGCCTGCATGATCGCCGTATCGAGCTTCCTCGGGTGGTTCGTCGTCCGCCGCGGCTGGCTGTAGTAGTATGAACGCATGCTTGCGTGGCTCAAAAGCCTCATAACGGGCAACCGTGCCCTTTCGCCCATCGAATCCCCCGTCGTGTTCACGAACACCATGGGCGGAGCGAAAGAGCGCTTTACGAGCCTGCGCCCCGGCTTCGTCGCGATGTATTCCTGCGGGCCGACCGTGTATTCCCGCCAGCACATCGGTAATTTGAAGGCGCCGTTGTTTGCCGACACCGTCGCGCGGGTGCTTATCGAAGCGGGCTACCACGTGCGGCGCGTCATGAACATCACGGACGTCGGCCACTTGGTCGGCGACGGCGACCACGGCGAAGACAAAATAGAAAAAGGCGCCCGCGCCGAAGGCACGACCCCGGCTGAAATCGCCGAGCGCTATACCAAGCTGTTTCTCGAAGACCTCCACTACCTCAACATCGACACTCCGGATATATCGTTCCCCAAGGCAACCGAATACATCAAAGAGCAAATCGCGATGATCAAAACGCTCGAAGACAAAGGCTATACCTATCGAGCATCCGACGGCGTGTATTTCGACACGAGCAAATTCCCCGATTACGGAGCGCTGGGCGGCGCCAACCGCGCCGAGCTCCTCCCCGGCGCGCGCGTCGAGAAAATCGCGGGCAAGCGGAATGCCACCGATTTCGTGCTGTGGCGCGACGCGAAGCCGAACGACCTGCAGAAATGGGATTCGCCCTGGGGCGTCGGGAATCCGGGGTGGCACATCGAATGCTCGGCAATGTCCAAAGCGCTCCTCGGCGCCGAAATCGACATTCACA
>CAYYYQ010000022.1:0-1887 GCA_964475915.1 uncultured Candidatus Saccharibacteria bacterium | reverse complement strand
CCCCGCGCCCGATGGTTTGGATGAGCGAGGTCTCGGAGCGGAGAAATCCTTCTTTATCCGCGTCCAGAATGCCGACCAATTCCACTTCCGGGAGGTCGAGCCCCTCGCGCAGCAAGTTCACGCCGACCAGAATGTCGAATTCGCCCTTGCGGAATTGCGTGAGGATTTCGATGCGGTCGATGGTTTTCACGTCCGAGTGGAGATATTCTGCTTTGATATTCTTTTCGCGCAGGAATTGCGAAAGGTCTTCCGCCATTTGTTTGGTAAGGGTCGTCGCGAGCGCGCGGCCGCCGCGTTCGATCACGATTTCGGCCTCCCGGATAAAATCCGCGATCTGGCCCTTATAATCTGGATCAGGCTCGTTCACGATTTCGCTCCCGGCGATTTCGGGCTTTGCCGCGCCCTCGGATACGGGCCGCACGACGAGTTCCGGATCGATGAGGCCCGTGGGGCGGATGATTTGCTCGACGATTTGCCCGTCGGGCGGCGCGGAGTGCTCTTTTTCGTAACTGCCCGGGGTCGCGGAGGTGTATATCACCTGGCCCACGCGCTTTTCAAATTCTTCAAAGGTAAGCGGGCGGTTGTCGCGCGCAGAGGGAAGCCGGAATCCGTGCTCGACGAGAACGTCTTTGCGGCTTCGGTCCCCGGCGTACATGCCGCCGATTTGGGACACCGTCACGTGCGATTCATCAATCACCGTGAGGAATTCCGGCGTGCCGTCTTTTTTATGCGGAAAGTAGGACAACAGCGTGTGCGGCGGCTCGCCCGGAGCGCGCCCGTCGAAATGGCGGGAATAATTCTCGATGCCCGAGGTGTACCCCATTTCGCGGATAAGCGCGATGTCGTGGAGCGTCCGGCGCTTCAGGCGCTCCGCTTCGAGCGGCTTTTCCTGGCGCTTCAGTGCCCCCAATTGCTCGTCGAGCTCTGCGCGGATGTCTTCGAGCGCGCGGTCGCGCTCGTCGTCGCTCGTCACGAAGTGCTTCGCGGGGAAAATGAATGCGGAATTCACTTCCCCGTTTTTCTCGCGCGACACGGCGTCGAGGCATTCGATGCTGGAAATCGCGTCGCCGTCGAACCGGACGCGGTAAATCGAGTTTTCGTTCACGGGCATGAACTCGACGCTGTTGCCGACCGCGCGCAACTTCCCCGGGAAAAGGTCGGCGGGCGTCCGCTCAAAATAAATGTTGATGAGTTTCCGGATGAGTCCCGCGCGGCCGCCCTCCACTTCTTCGCCTTTGACGAGGCGTACGTGATACTTTTCGTATTGCTCGGGAGACCCGAGGCCGTAAATCGCGGAAACGGACGCCACGATGATTACGTCTTTGCGGGTGAGCAAAGACTGCGTCGCGGCGTGGCGCAGGCGGTCGATTTCCTGATTGATCATCGCTTCCTTTTCGATGTAGGTGTCCGAGTGCGCGATGTAGGCTTCCGGCTGGTAGTAGTCGTAATACGAAACGAAATAGTGGACGGCATTTTCCGGGAAAAATTCCCGGTATTCCTGCGCGAGCTGGGCCGCGAGCGTTTTGTTATGCGCGAGCACCAGGGTTGGCTTATCGAAATTCGCGATGACGTTCGCACAGGTAAAGGTTTTGCCGGAACCGGTCACGCCGAGGAGCGTCTGATAGTGCATGCCGTCTTTGAGTCCCTTCGTAAGGGATTCGATGGCTTTTGGCTGGTCCCCGGCGGGCGGGAACGGCGTATGGAGTTTGAAATTAGCCATAGTAGTTACGTATGAATTCTTCTCGATATGGATCGAATTGTCCATGAAGGAGCGTTTCGCGCGCGGCGTCGACCAGGTTCAGGATAAAGCCGACGTTGTGCATGGAGGCGATGATGGAGCCCAGAAATTCGCCCGAGCGGATAAGGTGCGATACGTAGGCGCGAGTG
>CAYYYQ010000021.1:0-5700 GCA_964475915.1 uncultured Candidatus Saccharibacteria bacterium | reverse complement strand
CCGGTTTTCAAAGTACGAAGACCGGCTGCTCGCGCTCTATCGCGAGCGGTCGAACCTGGTCGTGCCGTCGTTCCGCCTCAACGAATTCACCTCGCTTATGGAGCGCGAAGGGCTGCAGGACTTCAGCATCTCTCGGCTCGCAGAGAAAATGCCGTGGGGCGTCCCCGTGCCGGACGACGCGACGCAGGTCATGTATGTGTGGTTCGATGCGTTGGTAAATTACATTTCTACCCTTGGATGGCCGGACGACGAGAAAACCTTTGACGACTTTTGGGCGAATGGCCGCCCGGTGCAATTCGCGGGCAAGGACCAGGTGCGCCAGCAAGCCGCGATGTGGCAGGCCATGCTTATGTCGGCCGGGCTCCCGCCGACCTATCAAATATTCATCCACGGATTTGTGACGAGCGGGGGGCAGAAAATGTCCAAGTCGCTCGGGAACGTGGTGAATCCTTTTGACTACGTCGAGACCTACGGCACCGACGCGCTTCGGTATTTCCTTTTGCGCCACATCCATCCCTTTGAAGACAGCGACTTCACCAAAGAACGCTTCGAGGAAACGTATACCGCGAACCTCGTGAACGGGCTCGGGAACCTCGTCGCTCGCGTGATGAAATTGGCGGAAGACCACTTTACGGCACCCGTGACGCTCACCGACGAGGACCAGGCGATCGAGGACGCCTTTATGGAGCGCATCGAGGGGTATCGCTTCAACGACGCGATGGATTATGTCTGGGAAGAAATCGGGCGCGCGGACCTTTTGATGACCGAGCGCGAACCGTTTAAGAAATTGAAGAGCGGCGACGAAGCCGTGCGGACGGAAGGGCGCTTTGACCTCGAAAGGCTGGTACGCAAGCTCGCCAAAATCGCCGCGCACCTCGCGCCCATGCTTCCCGCGACTGCGGCGGTGATTACGAAGGCGGTCAGGGAAAACAAAAAGCCGGAAAACCTCTTTCCGCGCCTTCCCTGACATGGAGATGCGCTATTTCGATGCCCATTGCCATCCGCAATTCGTGCAATTCGATGCGGATCGGGATGCGATAACGGGGAAGATGGCGGAGGCGGGCGTGGGCGGCATCGTCGTCGGATGCGATGCCGCGTCCAGCCGCGCGGCGTGCACCATGGTGCAAAAGCACGACTTTCTCTATGCCTCGGTGGGCCAGCACCCCAATCACGAAACGGACGAAGCATTCGACGAACACCTCTACCGGAACCTCCTCATGTATCCGCGCACGGTGGCGATAGGAGAATGCGGGCTCGATTATTACCGCCCCGAGGCAGTCGACGACGAGCTCAAGAAGAAGCAAAAGGCATTATTCTTGCGCCACATCCATTTGGCGGGACAGACCAAGCGCCCGCTCATCGTGCATGCCCGCCCGAGCAAGGGAGAGCAAGACGCGTACGAAGACGCGCTCGACCTTTTAACTGATGCGAAAAAACAGTATGGCGACGATTTGAAAGGCGACTTCCATTTTTTTGTAGGGAACGAAGAAATCGCGCGGCGCGCGGCGGAAATCGATTTCACCATGTCGTACACGGCCGTGATCACCTTTGCCCGCGATTACGACGAAACGATACGGTCCATCCCGCTTTCGCACCTGTTGTCCGAGACCGACGCCCCCTATGTTGCTCCGGCGTCCCGAAGGGGGCAGAGGAACGACCCGCTTGCCGTTATCGATGTGGTCCAAAAACTGGCTGAAATTCGCGGGGAAGATAAGGAGGTAGTCCGCGAGGCGGTACTCCAGAATGCCGAGCGGGTATTTAGGCTCTCAGAATACGCAATATAAAGGGCAAAGGTCCTCGGTTGCTCCCTGCAAAAGCGCGTGGTAGGATGCCCGTACTATGGCGCGAAAAAAGGATATCGAAGAAAAGGACGCAGCCCGTATGGACGACGAGTCCGGGGAGGTGCGCGTGTATGAAATCGGATTCCACCTCGACCCCGAACTCTCGGAAACGGACGTAAAGCGCGCATACGAATCCATCCGCAGCGCGGCAGAAAGCGCGGGCGCGATTGTCGCCGAAGGGGCGCCGGAAAAGGTCCAGCTTGCCTACACCATTTCCCGCACCAGCACGGAGGGCCGCCGGGACTTCGATTCGGCGCATTTCTCGTGGATAGCGTATGAAGCGGGGGCAGAAGGGCACGAAGCCGTCCTCGAAGCCGCAAAGGCCGAGAAGCGCATTATCCGCTTCCTCGACATCCGCACCACGAAAGATGCGGCCAAACACGCGGCAGAAATGCGCGAAATGCGCGAGAAAGCGCCCCAGCCGACCGAAGGAGAGAACGTTTCGGACCAGGAACTGAACGCTGCCCTCGAGGAAGCAACGGCCTAAGGGCGCTGTGCTATACTCTCCGGCATGTATCTCAACAAAGTCCTTCTCTACGGCAACCTCACCCGCGACCCTGAAGTCCGCGCGCTCCCGAGCGGCCAGCAAGTAACCTCGTTCGGCATCGCGACCAATCGTTCGTACAAAGACAAGTCGGGCGCGCAGAAAGAAATGACGGAGTTCCATAACATCGTGGCGTTCGGCCGCCTCGCGGAAGTCATGGGCCAGTACCTCAAAAAGGGCCGCCCGGTATACGTGGAAGGCCGCCTGCAAACCCGCTCGTGGGAAGCGGACGGCAAGAAAAACTATCGTACGGAAGTCGTCGTCGACAATTTCCAGTTCGGTGCCGACGGCGGCCCGGCGCGCGGCGGGGGAGCCGGAAGCGCGGGCCCGCGCCAGCAGGCATCTCAACCGGCCGACGAATTCGGGGGAGCGCCTGCGTCGGGCGGAGAAGAAATTCAGTACCCCGAAGAAGAGATACATCCGGAAGATATTCCCTTTTAATACCGATTAGTGTATAACCTGAGCATCATGGCACACCAAGCAGAACGAGAGGAAATCGAGCACAAGAAGTTTGTGGACTACAAGGACGCAGCATACCTGCGCCAGTTCACGGACCCGCACGCACGCGTGCTCCCCAAAAAGCGCACGGGCGTAAGCGCCGAGCGCCAGCGCGAAATCGCGCTCGCCATCAAGCACGCGCGCTACATGGCGCTCCTCCCGTACCTCCAGGCCTAAGGAAGTAAAAGAAAACCCCGCTTTTGGCGGGGTTTTCTTTGTGTGAGGTCTTACGCCTTCTCAGTCACGGATATGTTACTCGCCGCCGCTCGCAACATTCCGCGACCCCGCCTCGGCCGTTTTGCCTACTGGCAAAACATGCCTGCGGCTCGCTCGCAAAGTCATAAGAGCGCAGTAGTGCGCTCTTATGACTTGCTCACGCGCTCGACGTAGACGCCCTCCTCGGTATTCACACGTACGACGTCGCCCGGATTGATGAAGAGGGGAGTGAGCACGGTCGCGCCCGATTCGAGCACCACTTGCTTGCTGCCGCCCGTCGCGGTATCGCCCTTTACGGCCGGCGGAGCCTCCTTCACCTTGAGCTCGACTTTTATGGGGATTTTAATGGACACCGGCTTATCTTTATAGACCAACACTTCGACTTCGTCGTTCTGGACCAGCCACTTCACTTTGTCTGCGACGGCGCTTTCTTCGAAAAAGAAACGATTTTTCGGATTGCCGGCTTCGGCAAACCACGATTGGCCGCGGTTGGTATAGAGATACGTTGCGTCCATATCCGTGAGGTCGGCCTCTTCCGCCGTCTCGCTTTGGTGGACGGAAATTTCTATGACGCGGCCCGTAATGACGTTCCGGAGCTTCGTCTGATTCACGGGCTTCCTCATCTGCATGCGGAAGACGTGCGACGACAAGACTTCGTACGGCGCGTTTTCATATTCGATCACTTTTTTAGGCACAATGTCGTTATACGAGAGTACGGACACGGGAAACCTGCCAGATTCCTGAGCGCTAGAATAAAAAATGCCCCGAACCGGAGATACGGGTATGATACAGGATATGAGCGAGAGTTCAACCGACCCCCTCGAAAGCGCTTCCGACGAGGCCGTGCTTCGCGCGGCGGCGCGAGACCCGGAGGCATTCCGCATCCTCGTGAAGCGGTACGAAGCGCCGCTTCTCCGGAAAGCAAAAAGCATCCTCTATTCGAAAGAAGACGCAGAAGAGGCCGTCCAGGACGCCTTTACTCGCATGTATGTCTATGCGGACCGGTATATACCCCAAGCGGGGGCGTCGTTCTCTTCCTGGGCGTACACCATCCTTACCCGAGTCGCCTACACGCGCTACCAGAAACTTAAAAAGGAGCGCGGCACCCACGCCCCGCTTGAAATGGAGACGTACGAGCGGCTTCCGGATAAGGCCGATTTTGTGGAGGACCTTTCCATCCGGAACGAAGTATTGGTCGCGCTCGCAAAATTGCCTGAAACCATGGCGCGGGTATTGCGGTTACAGTTTATCGAGGGCAAGAGCCAAGAAGAAATCGCCGCGATCGAGGGCTCCACCGTCTCGGCCGTGAAGACGCGGGTGCACCGCGCAAAAAAAGAATTTAAAAAGATATATGATGAACAACACCATGACTAGCGCCACCGGCATTGAATCCCTCGTGATGCGGCGGATATACCGCGTGCATACGCTCCGGCGCGTAGGCGGCGGCGCGCTTGCCCTTGCCGTGTTCGCGCTCGCGCTTTGGGGCATCGGCAGGGAAGTGTGGGTGGCGCAGGTGTTCGCGAACGCGCCGCGCGAAGGATTCGCTACGATGGCGCGGTTTTACATCGCTGCGTTTGAAAACACCCGCGTCACCGTCCAGGCGCTTTGTATCGCCGCGTTCGCCTCGCTTCTGTGGGCATTCCGCGACCTCTTCCGCGCCGTTTCCCTGAGCATTTCCGTCAAGGCATAAAACACTTCCATTTTGAAGGAAAAAGTGTTCAGAGGTGGACGAGTCGCAATTACGCTTCGGCCAATTTTGCTTTGATCTGCTTGAGGAGGTTGTTTGCGATGGCTTTATTCTCCCGCAAGTAGGTGCGCGTCGCGTCGTACCCGACCGCGAGCTTCTCGCCGTCGAATTTATAGGTGTTTCCGGATTTCTCGACGAGGTCGTATTTCTCGCCAAGCGCGATGAGTTCTCCCTCGCGGCTGATGCCTTCGTTGTAGAGAAGGTCGAACTCCGTGGTTTTGAACGGCGCCGCCACTTTGTTCTTCACCACTTTCACGCGCACGCGGCCGCCCACCACTTCTTCGCCCTTTTTAATGGACGCGATGCGGCGGATGTCGAGGCGTACGCTCGTGTAGAATTTGAGCGCCTTGCCGCCCGTCGTCGTTTCCGGATTTCCGAACATGACGCCGAGCTGCATGCGGATTTGGTTAATGAAAATAATGAGCGTCTTCGATTTCGAGGTTATGGCCGTGAGTTTGCGCAGCGCCTGCGACATAAGGCGCGCCTGCTTTCCCATTTGCGCCTGGCCCATGTCGCCCTCGATTTCGTCTTTTGGCGTGAGCGCGGCGACCGAGTCGACGACGACGACGTCCACGTTGGCGCTCCGCACCAAAGATTCCACGATTTCGAGCGCCTGCTCGCCCGTGTCCGGCTGGGAAATGAGGAGCTCTTCCAGTTTCACCCCGATCCTTCGGGCATACTCAGGGTCGAGCGCGTGTTCTGCGTCGACGAATGCGCACACGCCGCCCAGTTTCTGCGCTTCGGCAATGACGTGGAGAGTGAGCGTTGTCTTGCCGCTCGATTCGGGGCCATACACTTCGACGATGCGTCCGCGGGGGAGTCCGCCAATGCCGAGCGCGGCATCCAGCCCCAGG
>CAYYYQ010000020.1:0-8267 GCA_964475915.1 uncultured Candidatus Saccharibacteria bacterium | reverse complement strand
CCGATGCCTTCCTCGATGGCGCCGAGCTCGTCGTTCACTGCGATGCGGAGCGCCTGGAACGTTTTGGTCGCCGGATGGATGCGGCCGCGGCGGTAAAACGCGGGGACGCCGCCTTCAATGACGGCGACGAGCTCGCGCGTTGAAAGTATCCGGGCCGCCGCGCGGCCCTTCACGATGGCTTTTGCAATCTGCCGAGCAAAACGCTCGTCACCGAGGGTATAAATCAAGTCCGCGAGTTCCGATTCCTCCATGCTGTTCACGATGTCTGCTGCGGTGCGGCGAGATTCCGGATTGCCGTAGGTCATGAGAAGCGGTTCGTCTCCCTGAAAAGAAAAACCGCGTCCGTCGGCAAGCTGGAACCCGCTCCACCCGAGGTCAAACAATGCTTTAGAAATCCGGTCCACGCCGATGCGCGAGAGCACGCGGTCGAGGTTGCGGAAATTGTCCTCCACCAAATGGACGGCGGGGCGTTCGTCGCGGCGGTCTTCCGATACGACTTCGCGCGCGCGCAGGAGCGCCGCCGCGTCTTCGTCGAATCCAATAAGCATCCCGTTCGGGCCGAGCGCGCCGAGCAGGCGGCGGAAGTGCCCCGCGCCCCCCACCGTCGCATCCACCACGACGTCGTCCCGCTCGAGAGCGAGTTCGCGCATGACTTCAAGGGGTAAGACGCTTTCGTGCATAGGATTAGGAATGGGTGCCGAGGTCTTCGGCGAACTGGTCGGCATTGCGTTCGATAGTCGCGGTGTATTTGTCCCACGACGTTTCGTCCCAAAGCTCGACCCGGTCGTTCACGCCGGCGAGCACGCTTTTCGTTTGCAAAGAGCCGAACTTCTTAAGGTAGTCGGGAACGAGGATGCGCCCCGTCGAATCGACTTCCGCTTCCACGGCGCCGGCGAGCATAAGGCGCGCGAGCCCCCGGCTCGCGGCGTTCCCGGTGGCATACGCGGCGATGCGCGCGGCTTCCCTTTCCCACGCCTTTTTCGGATAGATGTAGAGGCAGGCGTCGAGCCCGCGCGTCACGACCACCTGTCGGCCAAGTTCCTTCCGGAATTTGGCCGGAAGCGAGATGCGGTTCTTAGGATCGAAGGTGTGACGATATTCGCCGATAAACATGTGAAGGTAGGGGGCGGGAAACCTGGGGAACGGATGGTTATCGCGTTTCCCACTTTCTCCCACTAGATTGAATTATATGACACTCTCCCCCACTTCCCGCATGGGGTTATCCACACAAGTTTGACTATTTGACAGAATTTTGGTGCGCGTTATGATGGCTGAGTCATGAACGCTCAAGCATTTTGGTTTGCGATCTATCTTGGCCTTCTTCGGATGGTCGGGGTTTCGCTTGAGCTTTCTCTCCAAAAAGTAGCGGTCTAAAGGAAAGAAATCTGAATCGAGCCTCCGACCAAAACATCGGAGGCCGATTGCGTTAAGGGGAACCTTGGGCAATAGATCTTTAACAGAAGGGAATGAATCTCATGAATCGCATCGTGTACTACGCACCGAGCAACGACGGCAAAGCACTCGCGGCAACCAATCATCTGATGCATGGGGGCTGCCGCACCGGGACGGTGGTCAATGGATCGGAAGCGGTGCTTGCTCCAGACGACGACGGCATCGTCCTGTTGTTCACGAGCGCGGGGCGTTTTCCGAGCCATCACCTTCGCCTCCTCAAAGAGGGCGACGCGGAACGCCGGGGCTTTGTGATCCCGGACATTCCGATTCGGAATCCGGGCGGCAAGCCGGTGCATTTCGTCGCTCTGCAGGACAACGGCGTTGATCCTCGCAGCGACCGCACCTTCCATACGGCGATTGACGATCTGCATTACCGCCTTTCGGGAGCTGCGCGGCCCAAAAAGCCGAAGAAAAGTAGCGGGTGGAAAAGCGGATACCACGCCAAGAAGAGAGTGCGGCACGCTTCTCCGTATGCTCTGTAGACTCGAAATGAACGACATGCAAAAGGCGCGGAGTACTCCGCGCCTTTTTTGCTCCAGTCAATAAAGATGCTCAGTATGACTAGCTGCCGTAGAGCGGAAACTCATGAGTGATTTCTTGGACATCGGGTGTCGGGCCAAAAACAAGTACGCCAAGGATTTCGACGTCATCGAAGTTCTTTTTACTCGTACGTTCAATAACCTTCTTATCGCTCGTTGTCTCTATCATTTCGCGCGTGAACACTTCAGTTTGAAGCCCTTTTTCTTGCCCGAGCTTAAAAAGCCGTTTGAGCGCATCTGTGTCGTGCGTTTCTTTAAGCATGAGCGCGTAGCGCATGTTGAGTGGAAGCGCCGTGCCGTCCATGGTACGTATGGACTCCTGCAAAAGAAGGCTCTTTCCTTCTCGGATTCCCAATTCCGTACCGAGATGCCCGACCGCATTCAAAACCTGCCATGATTCCAGGCCGCTTGCATTCATCACGACAATTGCGCACTTATTACCCTTTTCCCTGCCCGTTGACTCCTCGCGCTGCCGCATGAGGGGGAATATCTGAGCTTCTCTCACCGACACTCCTTCGAGGAAACTAAATAGACGTTCGGAAACGCCGAACCCGAACGTGGGCGGCATGCCGAATTCAAGCGCCTCGACGTAAGTCGCGTCTGCCATCTGTGCTTCGTCGTCCCCCTTTTCCCGCAATGCCTGCTGATGGGCAAAACGCTCAGCCTGATCCATGGGGTCATTCAGTTCACTAAATCCTTTCCCCATTTCGGAACCGGCAAGAATCACTTGGAAACGCTCGACCACCCTCGGATCTGCGGGATCGCGCTTTGCAAGTGGCTCAAGGTACACCGGTACCCTTGTAAGGAATCCCGGTCCCGAAATTGCTTTGCGGAGCTGTTTCCAGAGGAGGTCAATTCCCCGCTCCAGGTTGAATCCCTCTTCGTCGTGGGCAATACCACGCTCTACCAACACCTTCTTCACCTGTTCTGCGTTCGTTTGAAGCGGATCAATGCCGTACGCCTTTTGAATGAGTTCGCAGTAGTCGTAGAGTTCCCATTCTTTATCCAAGTCCACCGTAAAATCGCGAATGATGAAGACGCGCGTACCGTACACCTCGTCTGCGATGTGCCGGTAGAGGTCTTTAATCATGTTCATGCCCGCGCGGTAATCCATGTATGCCTCATAGGACTCCATTTGAGTGTAGTCCTGAAGATGTTCGGCACTCATGCCTTCATTACGGAAGATCCGGCCTATTTCGAACACCTTGGGAAGGCCAGCGACCATGAGGCGTTTTTGCCACAACTCTCCCGCTGAAATGCGCAAATAAACTGGGATATCGAGCGCGTTATGATGCGTTTCAAACGGACGCGCATCCGCCCCACCGGTCGTCGTTTCGAGTACGGGCGTCTCTACTTCGAGATATCCGCGGGCAAGCATGAACGAACGGATGGCCTGCCAAAACTTGCTGCGGCGCTTGATGCGCTCGGTAACGTCAGTGGAAAGCAGTATGTCGAGATAACGCTTGCGATACCGCTCATCTTCGTCCTTAAGGCCGTACCAGCTGTCGGGAATCTGCTGCACTGATTTAGCAAGCATGCGCCATCCAGTGGCATCGAGCGAAGGCATGCCGCGCTTCGTGGTAAATGCCATGCCACGCGCCTCAATGATATCCCCCACGTCTACCACGGACCTGAAAAAGGTAAAGGCATCAGAACCGAGAACGTCTTCGCGTACGTAGAGTTGCGCCTTTGCCGTGCCGTCGTTCACGTCCACAAAGAGCGAACCGCCATGCTCGCGGATAGACATGACGCGGCCAGCAATGGTTACTTCCGCTTTTTCTGTCTCCAGTACCGCATGGTTAGCGAGAAAGGCATCGACGGTATGGGTGCGGTTGGTGCGGGGAGGGTAAGGATCCATTCCTGCCGCTTTCAATTTTTCTATTTTTGCCGCTCGTTCCGCACGCAGTGTTTCGATGCTCATGGCTGCATCCTATCATAAAGGACAAGGCCAGTGCCCCGTATTCTCCTTACATCTGCGTGCTTCTTGACGGAGGTACGAAAATACGATTAAGTATGGCCGAACCAAGTGGAGGACTCAATGCGTAGCACACTTGCCACTCTGATCTTTTTGGCGCTCACCATCCTAGCCGCGCTGTGCGGGCACGAGAACAGCATGAACGGTTACGGAACCGTTGGCTGGGGCTGCGCCGTCGTGTTCGGCGCCATGACCCTTCTTCTGTTCCTGCATCGCGTTCTCGACGAACGCAGGCCGCCCAAGCATCGGCCGAATTGGGGCAAAGGCAGCGGCGACCGTTCCTGACGACGCAAAAGGGCGCCCGGAGAAATCCAGGCGCCCTTTCAGTTTTTACGATTACGCGACTTTCTCGACGGAATAGGTTTGCTTGCCGTTCGGGGTCTCGAACGTGAAGGTCTCCCCTTTTTTCTTGCCCATGAGCGCGGCGCCAAGCGGAGAAAGGTGCGAGAGCTTGTGCTCGCGCATGTCGGCTTCTTCGCTTCCGACGATGGTGTATTCGTGCGCTTCTTTGTCGCTTTGCTTTTTAATCGACACTTTGGAACCGAATCCGACCACGTCCTTCTTTTTGTTGTCGGTCTGGATTTTCGCGTGCTTCACCAATTCTTCGAGCTTCCGGATGCGCTCTTCCGTCGCGGCTTGGAGTTCGCGCGCTTCCTGGTATTCCGCGTTTTCAGAAAGGTCGCCGAGCGATCGGGCGTATTCGAGGTTCTTTGCGATTTCGGTTCGGCGGACGGTTTTGAGGTTCTCAAGTTCCTTCGACATTTCGTCGAATTTTTCCTGAGAAACGACGGTTTCTTGCGCATCGGTCATGGTGCGGGGGTTATGGCTGCTCGGTCATTGTACAGGTACGTATGTCCCGCGCAAGCGAAGCGCTATTCAAAGTATTCGGGCGCCGTTTTATGGAGCTCCGTGAGCACCTGGTGCACCACGTAAATGCCGCCGAGCGCGTTGCCGGACGGGCCGTGCTCCATGACGACCACGTAAACGTATTTCGGGTCTTCGTACGGGAAAAAACCGACCGCCCACGCGTTATAGAACTCGTTGTGGAAGCCGAGCTGCGCCGTGCCCGTCTTCCCCGCAACGTCGACGAACGAAAGGTCGTTGAGGCCGACCGACGTGCCCTCGGTCGCGCCCATGCGCATGCCTTCGCGCACGACCTCGAGGTCCGCGGGATTAAGCGCCATGGTTTCCCCGCTCGCGGCGCGCCCGGCAATAAGCGAGGGCGTCACCAATTTCCCGCCGTTCGCGATGGCGGCGATAGCGCGCGCCATTTCAATCGGCGTCACCTGCACCGCGTACTGGCCGATTGCCGTGTGATAGGTGTCGCCGATGTTCCATGCTTCTTGATACGTTTTCTGTTTCCAATCCGGGGTCGGCAGGAACCCCGTATTCTCGCCGGGCAATTGAATGCCGGTCGGGCTCGTAAGGCCGAACGCGCGAAACCATGCATCGAGCCGGTCGATGCCGAGCCCGCCCTGGCCCTGGTAGCCTCCCCCCACCATGTAGAAATACACGTCGGACGAATACGCGATCGCTTTGCGCAAATCTTCGACGCCGATGGCTTTCCAATCTACGAATTTATTCGGGTGCGACGGGTCGTAGGGATTCGGGATCGTGATGTAGCCCACGTCGTTCACCGTCGTGTTTGGCGTAATCACGCCGTCGGTGAGCGCCCCCGCCGCTTCAAGCGGCTTCACCACCGACCCGGGAGTATAGAGGCCCTGTACCGGGCGGTCGAGGTACACGCCGCGCGGGTCGGTCGCATATGATTTGATGACGTCCGCCGGCCCGCCGGACGAAAGTACGTTCGGGTCGTACTCCGGGTACGACGCAAGCGCGAGCACTTCGCCCGTATGAATGTCCATAAGGATGCCCGAACCGCCGGCAAACGGAATCCGATCGGCGAGCTGCTGAATCGCGGCATAAAACGCCGTTTGGGCCCGCGCGTCGATAGAAAGCGTGAGCGGCGCGCCGTTTACGGGCGGCACCACCGTGCCTTCCGATTGCCGGTTCCCGAGCGCATCGCGCTCCACGAGCAGCGTGCCGTTTTCCCCGGCGAGCTCGGCGTTGAAGGTCTTTTCTATGCCCGCGACTCCCGAAATATCAGTATCGTAATAATTTCCCGAGGTGTCTTTTTTGGGATACGACACGTATCCCAATAGGGCGCCGAATCCCGGCGTGTTATAAACGCGGGTCGGGAAATCGCTCCCGGGATTCGATTCGTTGGTGATAAGCGGGACGCCGTTGCGGTCGACCACCGCGCCGCGGGTGGCAAACAGGGTTTCGGGCGCAAGCACGTTCCGCGCGCTTTGCGCAGCGTATGCCGTTCCTTTGCGGATTTCGAGGTTCCCCGCTTGGCCCAAAATGAGAACCAGGATGGCGAGAAACCCGATGCCAAGCGAAAAGTACGTCGCCCGCGAAATGGGGCGTTCGAGCCGGCCTTCCAATTTGTTTTGATCGAATTCGGGAAGGTTGCTCGCGTCGAGAAATATTTCGTCCGGCGCAATTTCCGCATCGATATACCGGCGAGAAGGGCGGCGGAAGGGATTACGCATGGTGGGTGTCGGCCCGGCCGTAGAAAAAGCGGCGAGCAAGGAGCGCCGCGAGGGCGGCAGCGCCGCCAAACAGCGCCGTGACCGGAAGCCCGACGCCATGCGTGTAATAGAGCGCGTCCATGAGTACGCCGAGCGCGAGCGCGCCGAGCGGCAGAAACCACGCGAGGAGCGCGAGCGCGACAAAGGCAACCGGCCACGGAAACGCGAGGAGCGCCGCGAGGGCGACGAGCATGAGAGCGAGGCGGATCATGAGGCGTCGCGCGAGACGGTCACCCAGGTGAGCGAGAAAAAATTCACCGCCGCCTGGATGCGCAGCGTCGCGGCGGGAGAGGAAGGGTCCGCGTCGACGCGCGTCACCGTGGCAAACGGCAGCGCGCCGGGGCCCGATAGGTAAATCGCATCGCCCGCTGACACGCCGACGTCTTTTGAAATGGCCGCGGCGAACGCCCCGCCGCCCTCCCCCGTAATCGTCATGGGCGTCCGCGCATTCCCTACCCAGGCGTTTGTCACCACGTGCGGCGCCGAGAAAAGCGTGACGCGCGCCGCGTGGGCCGTCGCGCTCGTGACCACGCCAACGGGGATGCCGCCCGGGCCGTAGGCCCGGGCTCCTTCCACGACGCCGGCCGAAGATCCTTCGTCGATGACGAGCACGTCGTAGGGGCTTTCGGGAGGGCGGGCGAGCACTCCCGCAAGGACGCCCGGCCCCGCGGACGGGCGCGAACCAAGCAGGGTTTCAAGGTCGTGGACGCGGGTAGTGAGTACCGCGTTTTCGTCGGCGAGCTCGGTTTCGTGCGCCGTGGCCGCGTCGAGTTCCGATTGCAGTGCGACGGGATTATGGAAAAAAGAAGCGGTGGTATGGGTCGCGGCAGCCGCGAGCGATGACGCTTTCCACAGGGGCGTTGCGGCGAGCGTGAGGAGTCCCGGGACGAAAAGGCGGAGCGCTACGGCGAGTACCGCGCACGCCAAAAGCGCGGCGCTCCACGCGCCCGCGCCCCGCGGAAGTAAGGCATTACGCCTCGCGAAGGACGTCTTCTTCATCGATGAATACGCTTTCCCACGGCTCCGGGTTTTCCGTCACGATGCCCGTGCCCCGTACGACCGCGGTGAGCGGGTCCGCCGCCACATGCACGGGGACGCCGAGCATTTTTGCGAGCAGTTCGGGCAGGCCGCGGAGCAGCGCTCCCCCGCCGAAAATCGTAACGCCCCGCTCGAGCACGTCGGACAAGAGTTCGGGCGGCGTTTTCTCGATGACTTCTTTCATTGCTTCGAGGAGCGAATCGAGCGACGCTTCGAGCGCTTCGCGGACGTGCGCGTCGGTGAGCACGATTTCGCGGGGAAGGCCGGTCGCGAGGTCGCGCCCGCGCACCGGCCGCTCCAATTTCTCGGGCTGCGGCGCCACGGCGCCGATGGTTATTTTGATGTCTTCGGCCGTGCGCTCGCCAATTGCAAGCTGGAATTCGCTGCGGACGAAATCGATGATGTTGTCGTTGAATCGGTCGCCCGCCACGTGCGACGATTTCGACGACACGGTGCCGCCGAGCGCGAGCACCGAAATGTCGGTGGTGCCGCCGCCGATGTCGAGCACCATGGTGCCCAGGGCTTCGTGAATCGGGAGCTTGCTGCCGATGGCGCCCGCGACCGGCTCTTCGATAATGAACACCTCGCGGGCTCCGGCGCTGTTCGCCGCGTCGCGC
The DNA here is from genome assembly GCA_964475915.1 of uncultured Candidatus Saccharibacteria bacterium. GTDB lineage: Bacteria > Patescibacteriota > Minisyncoccia > Phycocordibacterales > Phycocordibacteraceae > C7867-001. The sequence continues at coordinate 52 of CAYYYQ010000020.1, read as the reverse complement.
ACCGCGCGGCTCTCCACGTTCGTGACGCCGGTGGGGACCCCGACGACGACCC
>CAYYYQ010000019.1:0-4448 GCA_964475915.1 uncultured Candidatus Saccharibacteria bacterium | reverse complement strand
GTGCTTGGAGTCGGGCTCGAACCGACGACCCCTTCCTCTTCAGGGAAGTGCTCTACCAACTGAGCTATCCAAGCGTGCGGGCATAGTACCATAGTATAGTAATCACATGAAGAAGCTCTTTCAGTGGATCGGACGGAATGAAAAGCACCTCTCCACCGCGGCGTTCGTCGGCAGTTTTCTGGTGGACCTCGTGGGATACGCGCATGCGAGCCTCCCCTGGATCGCGACCCTTTTCACGGGAATGTTCCTCATCGCGGCGATGTGCATCCTCGTGAGCCATTACCTCCACCGCGACCGGGCCGACGCCGCGCCCTCGGTGAAGAATCCGTTTTACACGCTTTTGCCCATCATCGCGCAGTTTTTCATCGGCGGGCTTTTGTCCGGCTGCTTCATCCTCTACACCCGCGCGGCCGATTTCCTGCACAGCTGGCCCTTTATCGCGCTCCTCGCCATCGTGTTCGTAGGAAACGAGCTCTTCAGCAAATACCGCGAGCGCCTTACCTTCCAGACGATTCAGTTATTTTTCGCGCTCTATCTGTACGCCATATTCGAGCTTCCCATTGCGCGGGGAAGGATGGATTCTCTCGTGTTCGTCGCGAGCGGGTTCGCGGCTATCGCGGTGTTCGCGCTCTTTGTGGGCCTCTTGTGGGTGGTGGGGAAGAAACGGCTCATGCAAAGCTTGTCCCGCATCGGGTATTGGTGCGCCGGGCTTACGCTTGTCATTAACGCCGCGTATTTCACGGGCGTCATGCCGCCCTTGCCGCTTTCCCTCAAAGACGCGGGCATATACCACACCCTGGTCCACACCACGAACGGCTATAACCTCGGGGCAGAAACGCAGTCCTGGAACCCTTTTGCGCCCGACGTAGAGCACGTGGCGCCCGGCACGGCGCTCTACGCCTATAGCGCCGTATTCGCGCCCGTGGCGCTCACGACCCCCATTGTCCACCGCTGGGAATACTTCGATACCGCTGCGGGGACCTGGGTCACCAAAGCCGCCATTACCTTCCCCATAAGCGGCGGGCGGGACGCCGGATATCGCGGGTACACCCAAATTAACGACGCTGCGCCTGGGAAGTGGCGGGTATCGGTTGAAACGACGAACGGCGCCGTGCTCGGCACCATTCGATTTACCGTCGAAAGCACCGCCGCCGCGCCGGTGCTGCACACCGAAGTAAAATAGTACGCTCGCTAATTCGAGCGGACTTTGATTTTGGTTTGGCGCGCTTTGTCGTGCTTCGGCAAAATAAGGGTCAGTAGCCCGTCCTTTGATATCGCCGAAGAGTTCTCGACGTCGATTTCCTGGGGGAGGAGGATGCTGCGGGAAAAGCCGCCCCAGAAAAGCTCGCGCGTGAAATAGTCCGATTCCGGCACGTGTTCGCGCTCTTCGCGCGAGCCTTCTATCACGACCATGTCGCGGCTGATGGAAACGTTGAGCTCGTCCGCCTTTACGCCCGCGACGAATGCGCGGATGACGATTTCATTGCCTGTTTGATATACGTCCACGGGGAGCTGGCCCTCGCTCGGATCGTCTTCCGGGATGCTCGCTTGCGGCGCAGCCGCCGCGCGTCCTCGCGCGGGATGGATGATGTCGTCATCCTCGAAAGGATCGTATTCGCCTGCCGGAACGGATCCGGAAAGGCGATCGAAGAACGAGCGTTTTTTAGCCATGGAAGAATGGGTCAATTTGATAATCGGCGCGCTTGAAAGGATTTCAAGACTTCAAACAGTGCGAAAAAGACGAGGACTGCCGTCCAGACGGTGATGAACGCCGCGAGGGTGGTCGAGCCGTCTGCAGAAATTATAAGGACATTAAAGAGGGCGTGCAACGCGATCGCAAGGATAAGTCCGAATACGACCACGATGCTGCTTATCGAATAGCTGCCCTGGCTCGCCATTTTGCGGTAGCTGAACGCAAGCGAGAATCCGATTGCCGAGGACGCGACCACATGGAGGAGGGTAGAACCGACGAAGCGCAAATCGTCGGTCAATATGCCGTTCACAAAGTCGCCGGTCGAAAACGGCGAGAGCAAAAAGAGCGCGTTTTCAAGCGCGGCAAAGCCGAGCGCCGCCGTAATCATGTACACGACGTAATCGATGGGTTCGTCCACGTCGCGGCGCCACAAAATAAGCGCCGCCGTAATGGCGTATTTAAGGGTTTCTTCAATAACGGCCCAGGAAAGAAACACCGCCATGGAAAGCTGGCCCGTGCAGCCGCCCAAATTAAGGCAGGCGATGCGCTCCAAAGGGAGCGCAAGCAGCACCGACCCCATCCCGCCGAGGAAAGTGATGGCGATGAGGCGCTTCGGCTCCGGATTCTTCCCGTCTTCTTTAAGGAGAAAGAACAGCCACACCAAGGCCGGCAAAATGCCGGCGAGAAAGGCAAAAAGGATGCTGGATATGGCCACGCCCTTATTCTAGCAGGCGAAAGAGCCTATGCGGCGGGCCACGGCGCCACCATGAGGAAATCGGCGTCTTTGGTAGGGAACGATTGATATATTTCTTCGGTCACAAAGGGCATGAACGGGTGGAGCGCTCGTACGCAGGTATCAAGCGCGTGAAGCAAAAAGGCCTGGCGCGATGCTTTTGCTTCAGCGTCGGCCCCGTTCAAAATGGGCTTTGATTCCTCGAGCAGTTTGTCGGCAAGTTCGTGCCACACATAGTGATAGAGCTTTTCAGACGCGAGGTGATAGCGGTATTCCTCAAAATCAGCCGTGACGTCGGTGATGACCGCCCCGAGCGCGGCTTTGAGTTCGCTATCGCTTGCCGTGAGCGGGGCGGCGGTATCAGCATTGGCGGTATTTTCCAAAATAAATCGCGCGATATTCCAGAGCTTGTTGGCAAAGAGTTTATAGGCTTTGACTTTCTGCTCGTCGAACTTGATATCGGCGCCGAGCGGGGTGCCCACGATGAGCCCCATGCGAAGGGCGTCCGTCCCGTATTTCTCGATCATGTCGATGGGATCGATGCCGTTATTGAGCGACTTGCTGAATTTGCGTCCCTGTTTGTCCCGCACCAGTCCATGAATCATCACGGTCTTAAAGGGCACTTGGCCCAAATGGAATCCGCTCATGAGTATCATGCGAGACACCCAGAGCTGCAGGATTTCGTACGCCGGCGACATGAATGCGGTGGGGTGATATACCTCTAGGTCGCGTGTTTCTTCTGGCCATCCGAGCGTGGAGAATGTCCAGAGCGCCGAGGAAAACCAGGTATCAAGCACATCCGGGTCTTGCTCCCACCCAGCGCCTTCGGGCGCTTGGGCGTCTACGCATATTTCTTCGCCTCGGTACCACACCGGGATGCGGTGGCCGAACCATATTTGGCGACTCACGCACCAATCGCGCAGATTGTCGATCCAGTGGAAATATACTTTTCGGAAGTTCTCTTGCGGCATCGAAACGCCGCCATGCTCCACGGCAGCACGCATAAGTTCCTTTAGGGTGAGGGAGACACCACTTTCAATGCCTGGAATTTCGGAATGATCGAGCGTAAAGGCTTTATCTACCCCGAGGAACCACTGGAGCTTCGGAAGGGGTTCTACGATGCCGCCCGTACGTTCGGCGATGGATACATTTTGCTTAACGGGCTCTTCTTTCACCATGAGACCCTCGCTGCGGAGCCACTCGGCCACGGCTTCGCGCGCCTCGGCCACTTTAACGCCGTCGAGCGCGGTGCCGGGCGCCACTATTTTCGCGTATTCGTTGATCACTACGCGGTCTTTGGGGAGTGCGTGGCGCTCCGCAATGTCCCAGTCCGTCATGCTGTGCGCCGGAGTCACCCCGAGGGCGCCCGTGCCGAACGCGGGGTCTACTTCAGTATCCGCCACAATTTTGATGTGGAGCGGTACGCCACAGAAATTCGCATCGTATTCTTTACCGACGTATTCTTTATACCGAGCATCGTCCGGGTGTACTGCGACGGCGACATCACCAATTTTCGTTTCGAGGCGCGTCGTCGCGACCGGAATGGGGAAGTCTCTCGAATATTTAAAAGTGTAGAGCATCGAATCGCGCTCTTCGTGTGTGATTTCATCGTCGGAAATGGTCGTCTGACCTTTCGGGTCCCAGTTCACGATGCGGTACCCGCGATAAATAAGTCCGGCATCGTACATGCGTTTGAATGCGGTCGTGACGGCGCGGTTGCGCTTCTCGTCGAGGGTGTACGCATAGCGGCTCCAATCGAGCGAGGCGCCCATACGCCGCACCTGATTCAAAATGGTGCTCTCGCTTTGCTTTGCAAATTCTGCGACGCGCCGTACGAGCTCTTCTCGGCCGACGTCGTGGCGGCTTTTGCCCTCATCTTTCTGCATGTTTTTCTCGACGCGCGCTTGCGTCGCGATGGCGGCGGAATCGGTGCCGGGGACCCAGAGCGCCTTTTTCCCGCGCATGCGTTCGTAGCGAATTACGGCGTCCTGCAGGCTGTCTTCGTAGGCGTGGCCGAGGTGC
>CAYYYQ010000018.1:0-9291 GCA_964475915.1 uncultured Candidatus Saccharibacteria bacterium | reverse complement strand
AGAAGTGACCGACCCTCTGGCCAACGTGCTCGAATTTCTCGGGTCCCTTTCTCCGCACGAGCAATTGTGGATTCACATCATGATCCGCTATACGAAAGGCGAGCGGTACGGCGGCAAGCGGAACAAAGACGGCAAGCGCTACACCTGGGCGGACGAAGGAAAAGAAGCCATCGAGCAAATCCGCAACAGCACGGTACGCAAAACGAAATACGTGGACGTGTTCACGGGCGAGGAACGCGAAACCGACGGGTTCCCGAATCCGACCAAGGGCGAATCGGAAACCATGGCGGCCATCGGAAGCAATACCAGCAAGTTCGCGTTCGACGTCGGCATGCGCGCGGTGTACGTCGCGCGGGAAGGCCATTTCCGCGATTACATCGGCAATTTCGTGACGCAGATATTCAGGCCCTTCAGCACGGCCGACCAGCAAATCACGCCGTATCAGCATTTGTGGTCGGAAGGATTTAAGGATTTCCCGTGGGAAGACCCGAAAAAAGTCCACTATCAGCATAAAATGCACCACCTTCTCGAGCTCGTGAGGCGCCGCGCCTATTTCCAGTATCCTTACGTCGGCCCCTGGATCCACATGAGCATTACGGAACTCGCATCGATTTTCCACATCCCGGGCAGCAACGTGACGGTGCCGAACCTGGTCCGCATCCAGTCAACGACGTCTGAAGCGCCGGGCAACCTTCCGACATGAGGCATCGAGTAGTGGCCGCCCTTCGCGCGGGATACGCCGCGCTCGAAATACACCTCGCTCGGCTCCGCGAGGTGTACATCGCCGGAGCACTCGCTTGCTTTGTTGCTGCATTTGCGCTGTGGTACGTCTTCTTCCTCCCGGCGCCCGCTTTCCCGGAAGGACGCATCATCACCGTGCCGGCCGGGGCAAGCGTGCAGGAAATGGCGAACCAGCTCGCCGAGGACGGCGTTATCCGGTCGCCGTTTACCTTTACGCTCCTTGCGCGGCTGCGGGGCGGCCAGGGCAGCATGAAATCCGGCAAATACGTATTCGCAAAGCCGGTAGGCGTGTTCCGCGTAGAAGAGCGCGTAGAGGACGGTGCGTTCGGAGTGACGGCCACCCGGGTACTGTTTGTCGAGGGCAGCACCGTGGCCGACATGGCCCGCATTCTCAAACGTGCTTTTCCCGATTTTGACGACGCGGCATTTCTCGACGAGGCAGCGCCGCTCGAAGGCTACTTGTTTCCCGACACCTATTCGTTTTATCCCGACGTAACCCCGGACGACGTGGTGCTCACGCTCTACCAAAACTTTAAAGACCACGCCGGCACCATTTCCGACGACATCGCGGCGTTTGACCGACCGCTCACCGACGACGTTATCATGGCGTCCATTCTCGAAAAGGAAGCGCGGACGCTTGCCGAAAAGCGCATGGTCGCGGGCATTCTCTGGAACCGCATAAAACTCGGCATGCCGCTCCAGGTTGACGCGGTGTTTGGCTACATCAACGACCGGAAAACGTACAGCCCCTCGCTTAGCGACTTGAAAGTGGATTCGCCCTATAACACCTATACGAATAAAGGCCTCCCGCCGGGGCCGATTGGAAATCCGGGGCTCGCATCGCTTCTCGCGGCGGTGACGCCCGCGACCACCACCGATTTGTACTACCTCACGGGAAGGGACGGGGTCATGCATTATGCGCAGACCTTTGCCCAGCACAAAATAAACCGCGCAAAGTATTTGGACTAATGCCTATGGTCTCTACCGACATGCGGGGGAAGCGGGTGTTCGTGGGCCTGTCGGGGGGAGTGGATTCGGCCGTGACCGCCGCGCTCATGAAAGACGCGGGAGCGGAGGTCGTCGGCGTGTTCATTAAGGGATGGTATCCGCCCGGGCTTCCCTGCACCTGGGCCGAGGATAGGCGGGACGCCATGCGCGTCGCGGCGCATCTCGGCATCCCGTTCCACACGCTCGATGCCTCGGACGAATACAAAAAGTCCGTCATCGACTACCTTATCCAGGAATATCGAGCGGGCCGGACGCCGAACCCCGACATCATGTGCAACCGCGAGGTAAAATTCGGCGCGTTCTACCGATTCGCCCGCGAACGCGGCGCTGAATATATCGCGACAGGGCACTACGCCCGCGTCGAACACTCTCCCGAACAGCCGGATGTGCGGCTTCTGCGCGGCATCGACGCCGCGAAAGATCAAAGCTACTTTTTATGGGCGGTGCCGCGCGACGCGCTTATGCATACGCTATTCCCGCTTGGCGGGATGGAAAAAAGCGCCGTGCGCCGCATGGCGCGGCAAAAGGCGCTTCCCGTCGCAGAAAAGCGCGACAGCCAGGGCATTTGCTTTCTTGGCCCCGTTTCCATCGAAGAATTCTTGAGCGCCGAAGTCGGGCTGAGGCCGGGACGGGCGCTCGACGAGTCGGGGAATGAGGTGGGGACGCACGCGGGCGCCATTGCGTATACGCTCGGCGAACGCGTATCGCTTACCGACGCCGCACCGGGCCCCTGGTACGTTCTCCGGAAAGACATTGAAGCGAATACGCTCGCCGTCGCGCACGCGCTCAACCATTCTTCTCCCCTAGGCCGCGGCATCCATTTTGCGAGCGCGAATTTTATTGCGGACCTACTTCCTCAAACGGTGGAAGTGCAGTACCGCTATCACGGACCGCGCATCTTGGGTGCGATTGTAAAGGATCGCTCGTCATTCGTATGCGAGAAGCCCGTCGAAGAACCGGTCGCCGCGGGACAATCGCTGGTATTCTATGATGGCGAAAGGCTTTTGGGTGGTGGTATCATAGGGTAATGCGGGTTTGGACCATTCTCGGCGTCTTTCTGGGCGTTCTCATCATTGCATTCGGCATTTTCGTGCTTCGCATTACCGAAAGCGAAGTTCCCGACGAGGCGCCTGCCGCCCCCTCGGCTGCCCCCATCACGGACATACACTTTCTCGACAGCTATCGTAAGGGCACGCACTCCATCAACGGGTCCGCGACGGTGCCGACGGCGTGTACCACCCTCAATGCGAGTTCCACCGTGTATGCCGCGACCGCGTCGTCTTCCGACGTGCTGCGCGTAGACCTTTCCGCTCCGGCGGATACCGGCATATGCCTCGAACTTCCGACGAAACAAACATTCTCGGTATCGGACGACGCGAGCGCGGATGCGGTCATCGAAATATACGCAAACGGCGTGCTCGCGACGACGACTTCGTAGCCATGGCCCTCTCTACGCGAACCAAGGGGACGGCATCCATCGTCAAAGCAGACGGTACCGTCGAGACATTCCGCCCGGACAAGCTTGCCTCCTCGCTCCGCCGCGCCGGCGCCGGCGCCCACACGGCCGAGCGCATCGCCCGCACCATTACATCTTCGGTCGGCATGGAAGTTAGTTCCAAAGAGATTTACCGCAAGGCCTTTTCCATGCTGCGCCGCGAAGCGCGGCCCGCCGCAGCGCGGTATGCGCTCCGCCGGGCGCTCCTCGAGCTTGGCCCCTCCGGTCACCCGTTTGAAGACTTTATTGCCCAGCTTTTTGCCAAGGAAGGATGGAAGGTGGAATGGCGCAAAATCATGAAAGGGAAATGCGTTTCGCACGAAGTAGACGTGTATGCGACCCGCGGCACGGAAACCATGGCCGCCGAACTCAAATATCACAACGACCCGTCCTATAAAACGGACATAAAAGTGGCGCTCTATGTGAAGGCCCGCATGGACGATATCTGGCAGTGCGACCCCAAAGACAAAACCTGCGCCATGGACCGCGGCATGCTGATTACGAATACGAAATTCACTTCCCAGGCCATCGAATACGCCATGTGCAGCGGCCTCGAGCTTCTCGGGTGGAGCTTCCCCGACGAGGGCAACCTATACGACCGCATTGTGGCCTCATCGGTATATCCCATCACCACGCTCACGACGCTCAAGCCGTCGGAAAAGCGCCTTCTCATGAACCAGGGAATAATCACCTCGGCGCTCCTCCCGGGGCGCCGCGACGCCCTCAGAACGCTCGGCGTGTCACCAGAAAGGATTGGCGCTATACTATCGGAAACGGAAAGCCTTGCCGAACCATTTACGTATGCCTCCTGACCCAACCCCTACCACCACCGCACGAAACGCCATTATCGCACTCATGGTCATTGCGTTTCTCATTGGAGCCTGGCTTATCGAGGCAAAACTCTCTGCGCCCGTTTCTCCGGAAGGGCAGGTGACGGCAACGTCGACCTCGCCCGCAAGCACGGCCGCATCCACATTGGTAGCCGTGCACGATCAAAAAGCGGGCGCCGCCGTTACGGTTGATTCCGTTTCCGTGCCGGCGCCGGGCGTGTGGGTGGCCGTCCGCGAAATGCAGGGGAACGACCTTGGGAACGTGCTCGGCGCCGCGCGCGTGCTCGGGCCCGCGACGAATGTTTCCATACCGCTCTTGCGCAGCACCGTACCGGGCACCACCTATGCCGTTTTGCTCTATCGCGACGACGGCGACGGCGTGTTCGACTATCAAAAAGACAGCGTGTACGTGGATTTCTCGACGGGCGAGCGCGTGGTGGCGCTTTTCACCACCGACCTCTAGCATGGCTTTGAAACGCCGCAGCTGGGGAGTATACGACCCCGCGTCAGTAGAACCGTTCCGCGTGAGCCGGTCGAAAATCGACCTCTTTTCCGAATGCCCGCGCTGCGCATATCTCGAAATGAAATTCGGAGTGAAGCGCCCGTCGGGGCCGTCGTTCACGCTCAATAACGCCGTCGACGAGCTGTTGAAGCGCGAATTCGATGCGCACCGTGTGGACGGCACCAAGCACCCGCTCTGCGAGAAGTACGGATTGAACGCGGTGCCCCTTAAGGACGATCGGTTGGACGAATGGCGCGACGCGCTGCGGCGCGGCATTTCATACCACCACGCGCCGACCAACCTGACCATCCGCGGCGGCATCGACGACGTGTGGCAAGACGAAGACGGCTCGCTCGTCGTCGTGGATTACAAAGCGACGAGCAAGAAAGTGGGGCCCACCACCGAAGACGACCTGTATGATTCGTATAAGCGGCAGATGGAAATCTACCAGTGGCTCTTCCGCCAAAACGGCCACAAGGTATCGCCGGTCGGCTATTTCGTGTATGCAAACGGCAATTCGGACGCGAAGGCATTCGATGCCAAACTGGAATTTGATATTTGCCTTATCCCGTACGCGGGGAGCGATGCGTGGATCGAGCCGACGCTCTATCGGCTGAAAGAAATGCTCACGAGCGACGCCATCCCGCCCATCGGCACCGCATTCGGCGGCGGCCCCTGCGATTTCTGTACGTATCGGGAGGAAGCAGGAAAAACCTTCCAAGCGGTCGCAAAGAAAGCAAAATCAGCCAAATAGCGAGTCAGATAGGGCGATTTGACATTTACCTATATATAGAGTATTATTGTCTGTGGATTGCTCAGAAGGCAAGCCTCGGGACATAAGGCCGCTTAGCGGTACTGCACCGAAATGTACCAACCAGTCCAAACCAACCTAGGAGACGGACAAATGGCCGACAAGGCAAATCAAGTCAAAATCTATCATGGCGCACTTGACGAGGATCCTCGGACCAAGGACATCGTCCTGCGCGGCGTCGTTGATATCGACTCCCTGTCGAATATACAGGTCGCCGATTACCAGCGCGATGAAATGGCTCGCCATGACATCGAGGACGCGCTCAAGAACGGCAACCCCTTGCCGGATATCGAGCTCGGCGTTCGCGGGGCGAACTACACCTCCCGCGAGGGAACGTTCTACCTCAAGGACCCAGTCTTCGCCATCGATGGCTGGCAGCGCATCACCACGACACTGAAATGGATTGCGGCACATCCCGATGCGCATATCCGCAACATCGGCGCCACGATCTATTTCAACAGCACGGAGCAGTGGGAGCGCGAACGCTTTGAAGCGCTCAATACCCTCCGTGCGAAGGTTTCGCCGAACGTGATTCTGCGCAATCGCAGGAATACGAGCGGCGCGACGTTGATGCTGTATAGTCTCAGCCATAATGACCGCCAGTTCGTGATGCAGAGCCGCGTCGCCTGGCGCCAGAGCATGGCCAAGGGCGAATTGATCACGGCGCTGACATTCGCGAAAATTACCGGAATTCTTCACTCCCACAAGACGGGCGGCCGTTTCAACCACATCGACGAGTTGGTGCCGGCTCTCGACCGCATGGTCGAGATGATCGGTGTCCAGATCATGCGCGAGAACCTCAAGACCTTCTTCGACCTGGTCGATCAGTCCTGGGGCATCAAGCGCATCGAGTATCGCAGCGGGGCACCCTATATCAAGTCGCCCTTTCTCAGCGTGCTCGCAGCGGTGTTGTCCGACCATACCGACTTCTGGCGTCAGCCGGATGAGAAGCGTCTCTTCATCGAGGCGTCGCTCAAGCGGAAGCTGGCTCAGTTTCCGGTCAACGACCCGCAGATCGCAACGTTGGCCGGCAGCGGCGGCAAGTCCCGCGACATCCTCTATATCCTGCTCCGCGATCACATCAACAAGGGCAAGACGACCAAGAGGTTGACGTCGCGTAATGGCGACGCCATTATCTTGGGCGAGGAGGACGAGTCCAACGCCGCGTAGCCGCAAGACAATGCTAAGGGCGGGGAGAAATTCCCGCCCACGGCAACAAAGGGGGTTTGCATGAAAAGCACTGTAAAAAGCAAGCGGCGGTACTACCAGCGGGGCATGAACAACGTCGTTCGTGGCCTTGAAGCGGTGGCCGAAGCGTTTGCAGCGCTGCAGCCGAGGGAAAGTTCCCGCAAGGTTGCAGCAAACGACAACTAACATAGTTCAGTACCTTAAAGAGTCCGCAAGGGCTCTTTTTGTTTTATAATGCATTCATGGACGTGAAAATGGAGCCGTCGTGGAAGAAGGCGCTCGAAGAGGAGTTCGGGAAGCCGTATTTCAAGGAACTCACGGATTTTGTGAAGGAAGAATATCAGAAAGAAAAAGTATATCCGCCGCCCAAAGCTATTTTCCGCGCATTCGAGCTCACGCCATTCGATAAAGTGAAGGTCGTAATACTCGGCCAAGACCCCTATCACGGCGCAGGGCAGGCGAACGGGCTTTCGTTCGCCGTGAACGAAGACCTCGCGCTCCCGCCCTCGCTCCAGAACATATACAAAGAAATCGCGAGCGAGTACGGCGTGCCGTACGAATCGCTCGCCGAGAAAGGCGGGGATTTGTCGCGCTGGGCGAAGCAGGGCGTGCTCTTGCTAAACGCGACCCTCACCGTGCGGGCGCGGGAAGCAGGGAGCCACCAGGGCCGCGGGTGGGAATTATTTACCGACGCCGCGGTTCATGCATTGTCCCAAAAGCGCGAGCACCTCGTATTCATGCTCTGGGGCCGCTACGCGAAAGAAAAAGGAGCGTCCATCGACTGGGAAAAGCATTTGCTGCTTCAATCCGCGCACCCCTCGCCCTTTTCCGCGCATAGCGGATTTTTCGGCAATGGCCACTTCAAGGCCGCGAACGATTACCTGGTGGAGCACCACGAAAAACCGATTGATTGGACCTAGGTAACTGACCTCGCAATGTTAAATTCGTCCTATAGGATGAATTTAACATTGCGATTCCATAGAATGGTATTGTTTTCACATGACCACTGACACGCCGATACAGGTTATCGTGAAAGATTCGCAAGAGCATGTACTCAAAACGCGGGATACGGACGGAATGGCAAAGGGCGTTGGGCATTTTAACCTCACGCTCGATCTTACGCCCGCAGAGGCGATATACCTTCCGCTTTCCATTGCTTCCGGAAAGAAGGCCGGAGGGTTCGTGTATCAAATAGAAGGCACGGGGGAAAGCAGTCTCGTATCGGCGGAGGTGCACATCGTGGACGCCGAAGAAAGCGGCGTCGTGGAAGTCTTGCTCGGCACCATCGCGTACGCCGAAATACCCGCGGGCAAGACCGCCACCATTCGCCTCGCCGTCGTCATGAACGGCAGGATGGGGGAAGAATATGCCGTCGCCCTGAATCGGATACAGTACAAGCTGCATCCCGCCGATGGCCGGTATAAAACCTATACCGCTCCCGAATTGCGCACGAATGCACTGCGTTTCCGCTAGAGCGGTCTACCAAATGTTGGCGCGGTCGCTTGGAGCGCGGTAGAGCTTGTCGCCCTTTTTGACGCCGAAGGCTTCGTAGAATGCTACGAGGTTCGAAACAGGGCCGTTAATGCGGAAGATGCCCGGGGAATGGGGGTCCGTGAGTGCCGCCATTTTTTGGAATTCGGGACGCGCAAGCTCGCGCTCGAAAAGCGCGAATCCGAAAAAGAATCGCTGCTCAGGCGTGTAGCCTCCTACTTCTTTCCGGCTGCCAGTGCGCACTTGCATGCGTTGATACGCGTCGAGCGCGATGGCCGCGCCGCCCAAGTCTGCGATGTTTTCGCCGAGGGTCAGTTGCCCGTTCACCTTCACGCCGTCGGCGACGGTATAGCGATCGAATTGCTTTTTCACGACTTCGGCGCGCGCCATGAATCGCTTTCTGTCTTCGGGCGCCCACCAGGTTCGCATGTTGCCCTTGCCGTCGAATTTGGATCCCTGGTCATCGAATCCATGCGTCATTTCGTGGCCGATCACGGAACCGATGGAACCATAGTTGACCGCGTCGTCTGCGGCGAGGTTAAAAAAGGGCGGCTGGAGAATTGCAGCGGGGAATACGATTTCGTTCATGCTCGGGCTGTAATACGCGTTGACGGTCTGCGGGTACATGAACCACTCGGTGCGGTCGATGGGGCGCCCAAGCTTTTTCATTTGGCGCTTGTGTTCGTATTCCGCAGAGCGCACGAGGTTCCCGAAATAATCGTCGGGGCGTACGGAGAGCCCCCGGTACGACTTCCACTTATCGGGGTACCCGATTTTGCGGCTCATCATGCGCAGTTTCTGGACGGCCTTCTTTTTGGTGGCCGCACTCATCCAATCCAGAGCCTGTATCCGAGCTTCGTAGGCCTCGAATAAGTCGTCCACCAATTCGCTCATGCGGACTTTGGCTTCCGGCGTGAAATATTTCTCGACGTAGAGCTGGCCGAGGAGCTCGCCAAGGCTGCCGTTGGTCGCCGCGAGCGCGCGGCGCCATATCGGCTTCATTTTCTTGCTTCCCCCGAGCACGCGGGCATAGAAATTGAATTGCTCGCGCACGAATTTCTTGGAAAGGGCACCCGCCATGCCGTCGACCAGGTGCCACCGGTAATAGGTTTTCCAGTCTTCGATGGACGTGTCGCCCTGCATGCCGCTCACCGCGCGCAGGAATTCGGGCTGCATGGCGATGACATAGGGCTCTTTGCCCGCGCCGACGGCGGAAAGGTAACGT
>CAYYYQ010000017.1:0-2895 GCA_964475915.1 uncultured Candidatus Saccharibacteria bacterium | reverse complement strand
GCACCGGCTTCCCCTATGCACACCGCACAAAAAAAACTTTACCCCCGGCAGCGCGTCCGCGGGGCCGGGGTTCTTTCGTTCTGGTTCTAAGCAGTGAGCGAACCACGAATGGCCCAACCGATGCGAAGACGGTCCGATTCTTTCGTCCACCCAAGCGGAATGACGACGTCATTCTTTTCAGGTACGGGAACCGGGTCCGGGATATCGCGTTCCGTTTCGCGATACAGCTCGATCGTGTCGTTATCGCCAGGCAGGGGAAGACCCCACCATGTCGGGCCATTGAGCGACATGAATCGCTCGAATCGGTCATCGAGCGCTCCGGCCCGTTCGAACACGCTCGCGTAGGCGGTAATGCTGTGCCACGTCCAGAATGCGCCAAAAGGTGCCTTTGCAAAGGGCAAGTCCTTCAGACTTTTCAGATGCGCAGCTGTGTCGTCGCCGGCGATGGCGCGGTAATCGCCGGAAGTGATGAATGCATCAATCGCAGCCCGGTTTTCCGGTGTCTGCGGATACGGTTTGCATTTAAGGTAATGACCCCACGATTTTTCGAGGTCATGCACCGTGCAGATCGAATGCTGAGGCGTCGCCGTCAGTACCGTTCTGCCGCTCGTGTCTGCCTTCACAAACTCGACCATTTCCTTGGTGCTCGCGTGCTCGCAGCACATGAACAGGTCGGGATGACGATCGCGGATGCGCCACAGTTTTTCGCGAACGAAATGCGCTTCGCCCTCGATGGGGTGCAGCGGAACGTTGTACTTGTCCACCGGATCTTCGAAGTGTCCGAGCAAGCGGATGCCGTTCGCCGCCATGGCGTCGAGCTGGTAGTCACTTTTCGGGTCGTCGAGCGGTATGCCGCCGCCGCTTCCGGTCGTTACCCCGGGCGCTGGAGGGTAATGCTTTACCGCCATCTTGACGACGTGATGCGCCATGCGCTCGATCACTTCCGCCGTAATGCCGGCATGGTGGTAGAGCGTCATGATAAGGGTGAGCATTTTGAACCCTTCGCTCTCGGCGATGGCCATAAGCTCGTCGTAATACTTGAGCGCGTCCTCGATAGTGAGGATGGGACCCGTATTCGGCATGACCAGCAGATACCGGACATGTTGCATCAAGTGTTTCGCGATGGCTCGCATGAGCTCATCGCGTCGCAGATGCGCGTGGAAGTTTGAGGGACGGCGCATCCGAAAGGATACGAGGGTCCCACTCGCTTCGTCGTATTGTCTTTGCATAACTGCAATCCTCTTGGTTGAAAGGCCCAACTGACCCGCGCGCACTTTAGCACGGCGTATGAAAACAAACACGGGGCGGCTTTTGGGCCGCCCCGTGGGAGGTGCTATTCGACGTCAGCCGCTTCCGCAAGAATGGCGCTAAAAATGCGCGCTCCATTCTCAAAGAAGGCAGTGCCCACGGCAAAACCGGCAATGGGAAATTTCCGAAACTCGTTCAGCGCCGGCCCGGAATTAATGCCGCCGCAAGCAATGATGGACAGTTCGGGATACTGCGCCAGTTCCTCGATGGTCTGAAGCGCGTAGGGACGCAGGTCCGTTCCGGCCATGCCACCCACGTGCTTCACTTCCGCGCCTTCCGACTCTTGGAATGCCAACACTTCTTCGCCATGCAGTCGGGCTCGTTGGCCCGGCAGTGTGTTGACGGCGATGACTCCGTCCACAACGCCGCTTTTCACCATGGCGACGGCGCTGCGATGAAGCAACGGCTTGTCCGTGATCGGCGAACCCTTCACCAACACTTTGCGCGGGTAAATCACTTTCGTAATTTGATCGAGTGACTCTGCCAAAAGATCCGGACAGTAGAAGGGAATCGGTTTGTTTTGGTTGTTTTCCCACACGTTTCCACAGCCAGCGTTAAACACCAATACGTCTGCACATTCGGCGAGTGCGTCCGCAAGTACGCCGCATTCGTTCACCGTGAACGGTGCGAAATTGACGGCAAGCTGTTTGCCGGCGTCGTTGCAACGCTTCCGGAATTCCGGCAGCCAAGCAAGCGACTCTTTGAGCGCCGGACTTGGCAGTCCTTTCGAATTCCACGATGTGCCGGTGTCGGAATCGTAGTGATAGGTCTTGCCGATATTGCCGGGTCGCTCGTTGAGACAGAGCGACCCCACTTCGATGCGGGTCACGGCGCTTCGGAGAAGCGGTTGGGCTTCATGCAAGCGCTTCACCATGCCCGCGGCATTAGTCACAATCAATTGATCAAGGGGCCGCATGGCCGTCCTCCGTAGAGTTCTTGTTTCCCCAGAATGAGGAAACTTCCGCTCGCACGCTACCACGCTCGCGAGAGCACGACAAACGGTGTAGATTACCTACGTATCCGTCCGTAGCTCAATTGGTTAGAGCACCGAGCTTATACCTCGGCGGTTCTTGGTTCGAGTCCAAGCGGACGGACTTGCGGGGCACGTTCGTCGATCGGAGGCGCGACGGCGCCGAGATGGGGTGGCGGAAATTTTCAGCAGGAAATTATCCGTGACCGGACTTGCTATCGAGAAAAGAGATCCGTTAAGAGATTGGAGTTGTAGAAATCGCCCGCGAGGCCGCCAAAACTGTACGCCGCGCCGTCTATATCGATTTCCGCACCGCCGACTTGGGGGTTAGGGTTCGGATTCGAGTGGGCAAAGCCGATATTAAAAAGCGTCGAAACAACGGCCGGATTGTCGGCAATAGGATAGCCCGCGCGCGCCCACGCAGCTTCCACTTCTTTCATATAAAGCGCAGCGTAGAGGTAGCTCCAGTAGTGGTCGTGCTGATCCGTCATGCGCACATACCGCGCCTGCTTTATGTCAGTGGTGCCGGCGGGAAAGTCCAAAAGGTGTTCGTATGCTGCCCCCGGATAGTAGGGCGACGACGGGTCATGCAAATACGTTTCCACTTGCATCGCGGT
>CAYYYQ010000016.1:0-2290 GCA_964475915.1 uncultured Candidatus Saccharibacteria bacterium | reverse complement strand
TGTGATTCTTCTCGTCGACTTCGGTCGCGGCGTGCGCGATGGTGTACTGCTCTTCTTCAAGCGCGTTAAGGTAGGCGACCTCGCTCGTCACCACGCCTTTTTTCACGCGGACGTAGGGCGTTTCGATGACGCCGAATTCGTTGGTGCGTGCATGAAGCGCGAGGCGCAGGATAAGCCCGATGTTCTGGCCTTCGGGCGTATGGATGGGACAAAGGCGGCCGTAGTGGGACGGGTGCACGTCGCGCACTTCAAATCCCGCTCGCTCGCGGGTAAGGCCTCCGGGACCGAGTGCGGACAGGGTGCGCATGTTTTCGAGCTCCGCGAGGATGTTCTGCTGGTCCATGAATTGCGAGAGCTGGTTGGCCGTGAAGAATTCGCGCACCGAGGCCTGGAACGGGCGCGGGTTCACGAGCGCCATCGGGAGCGAGGTCTCGCTTTCGATCGTGGACATGCGGTCCTGGATGTTGCGCTTCATGCGGCTCATGCCGACGCGCATGCGGGCCTGCAACAGTTCGCCGACGAAACGCACGCGGCGGAATCCGAGGTGGTCGATATCGTCCGGCTTGGCGTTGGGGTCCTCGTTGAGTCGGGCAATTTCGCCCACAATCTGCACGAGGTCGTCGAGCGACAACGAGCGCGCGTCGAGCGCCTTTGCGTCCAGTTTGCCGCCAAAGCGCTGGTTCAAGCGGTAGCGGCCCACTTTCGAAAGGTCATAGCGGTCCGCGGTGAACAGCGATTTCACGTATTCGCGGGCGTTGTCCGGGGTCGCCATGTCGCCGTCGCGCATGCGGCGGTGGATTTCGACGTACGCGTCGTCCACCGTTTTCGCGGTGTCGTGCGCGAGCGTCGCCTGAATGGCTTCGACGGCGGCGTCGTTCCCGATGAATTTCTTCAGCAAGTCTTCCCGAATCCCCGCGCCGAAAATGGTGAGCAGGTTCGTGACCGGGAATTTGCGCTTGCGGTCGATTTTCACGTAGATGGCGCCGTCGGCTTCGGAATCGATTTCGATCCATACGCCGCGGGCCGGGATGATTTTCGCGCCGAAATACTGTTTGCCGCGGTTGAGTTCCGAAATGAAGAACGCCCCGAACGAGCGGGCGAGCTGCGGGACGATGGCGCGTTCGACGCCCGACACGATGAACGATCCGTGCGGCGTCATGATGGGAAGGTCCGCAATGAAAATGTCCTGCGTCTTCTCCGATCCGAGCGTCTTATTAATGAGTTTTACCGACACCTTGAGCGGGGCTTCATAGGTGCGCATGTTTTCGCGGGCGAATTCTTCGTCGTACTTGGGTTCCCCGAGTTCGAATCCTTCGATGCGCATTTCGAACTTCTTGCCCGAATAGTCCGGGATGGGAGAAAACTCCTTGAAGAGTTCGCCAAGCCCGTGCTTCAAAAGCCAATCAAACGACTCGCGCTGGTGCGCGACGAGGTCCGGAAATTCCACCCGGGGCGCCCGGTACGCCTTGAATGTCTTCACCGGAAGTGCCTTTTTTTGCATGCGATAAGAAGTTAAAAAGGTGTGAAGGGAGGGATACTGACGCGGATATATCTGCACGCAAATAGCGCGCTCCCGCGTTTTCCGCTTCGTTTGTAAAAAGATTGATTTTCGCCCCGCCCGCCAGAGTGTCCCCGTCACTCAATCGTCGTTCTGGATAGGTATAAGATACCCCGCCCGGCCCCCTGCCGTCAAGCGGCCCTAAAAGGCCTGTGGATACCAGGATAATCGCCTTTTTCCGGTTCCCTGGTATAGTGCCGCCGGAACCCCCACGAGAAGGAACTGTGTGATGGATGATAATCCAATCATCAAGGCAGAGCTTTCCGACCGGGAGGCGATGCCAAAAGAACAGGTGAAAACGCTCTTTGCGGCGCTCAAAAGACTCGGCTTGCTTCGCGTAACGACGATTACGCTGCTTGAACGGAAGAGGAACGATCCTACCCTGAATGATATTCAGCTCGAGCAGGTGTACGGAAGAGATGGAATTATCATTACGATCCAAGACGGCAAGTCGGACTTGTTCCGATGCATCCTGCGCATAGAAAAGTGCCGGTCCTACCAAAACCAGTACGTCCGTCTTCACCACGCTCTCCTTCCTCCCTCTCCCGCCACGCGCCCAAAACCCTGGACGCCTCCCGCGGACCAAAAGAAGGCGCGCATCGAAAAGCGCACTGATGAAGAAGAGTCGCCTCTACCGAGCCTAAAACCGCTCATGCGACGGAGAGAAAAGTATCGTCGACGAGCCATGCTGAAAAGGATGGTGAAAAGGCAAAAGGATCTAGAGAGGCAATA
>CAYYYQ010000015.1:0-6425 GCA_964475915.1 uncultured Candidatus Saccharibacteria bacterium | reverse complement strand
GTTGCAGCAGCAGAACCCGCTCACGCCCGAAGAAACGGAAGCCATACTTCGTTCCATGCTTCCCGAATCGCGGTGGAAGACGTTTCAAGAAACGCAGTCGGTAGACTTCGCGTATGCGCACACGAGCGGCGCGCGTTTCCGCATCAACGGGTACGTCGTCCAGGGCAAAATTGCCATCGCCATGCGCCTTATCCCGCGCGATATCCGCACCTTCACCGACCTCAACCTTCCCCCCGTCCTCGAAGTCTTTTCCCAGCGCCAGCAGGGATTCTTTCTCATCGTCGGGCCGGTAGGGCAGGGCAAGTCGACCACCATGGCCGCCATCATCGACCGCATCAATTCGACGCGTTCGGAGCACATCGTGACCATCGAAGACCCGGTGGAATATCTGTTTGAAGAAAAGAAGTCGATGATCCACCAGCGCGAAGTGCACATCGACGCGCCCGATTTCCATTCGGCGCTCCAGGCGGCGTTTCGCGAGGACGTGAACGTGCTCATGGTGGGCGAAATGCGCGACCAGGAAACGATTTCGAGCGCCGTGACCGCCGCCGAAACCGGCCACCTCGTCCTTTCGACGCTCCACACCAACAACGCGTCCCAGACCATCGACCGCATCATCGACATGTTCCCGTCGAGCCAGCAGGGCCAGGTGCGCGTGCAGCTTGCCGGATCGTTGGTCGGAATTTTCTCCCAGCGCCTCGTCCCGCGCATTTCGGGCGGCCTCATCCCCGCGTACGAACTCCTCATCAACAACAGCGCGGTGTCGAACCTCATCCGCGAGGGTCGTACGCACGAAATCGCGACGGTGGTCCAGACCTCGAGCCAGGAAGGCATGATCGACATGGACCGCTCGCTCGCAGAGCTCGTCCGCCGCGGGGAAGTGACGGTCGAGCACGCCTACGAACGCGCCCTCGACCGCAAGACTTTCGAGCGCTACCTCTAGCCCATGCTTTTTACCTATCGAGCACTCGACCCCGACGGGCACGAACGCGAAGGCACGGTGGAAGCGCTTTCGCGCGACGCCGCCATCACCACGCTTCAGCGCCGCAGCCTCATCGTTTCCTCCATCACGCCCGCGGATCAAAAGTCCATTCTGCAGATGGAGCTGCCGTTTTTCAACGCGGTGTCGAACAAAGAAGTCGTCATCCTTTCGCGCCAAATCGCGACGCTCTTTGAAGCGCAGGTGTCGGCGCTCCGCGTTTTCCGGCTTTTGGCCGCTGAAGTGGACAATCACGCGCTTGCCGAAGTGCTCACCCGCGTTGCGGACGACCTCCAGGGCGGGAGCCCTATCAGCAAAGCGCTCGCGAAAAATCCCAAAGTATTCAGCGCGTTCTACGTCAACATGGTGAGAAGCGGCGAAGAATCGGGAAAGCTTTCCGAAGTCTTTGGGTACCTCGCCGATTACCTCGACCGCACCTACGAAGTGATGAGCAAGGCGAAAAACGCCCTCATCTACCCGGCGTTCGTCATCCTTACGTTCGTGGTGGTGATGGGGCTCATGATGACGCTCGTTATCCCGAACATTTCGAAAATCATCACCGACTCGGGGCAGCCCATCCCGGTCTATACCGCCGTCGTTATCGGCATTTCGAATTTCCTCGTGCACTTCGGCATCTTCATCCTTATCGCCATCCTCATCGCGATCGGGTTCGCGTGGCGAGCCTACCTCACCCCTGCGGGCCGGACTTTCTTCGACAACCTGCAGCTCAACGTCCCTTACATCGGCGACCTTTATAAAAAGCTCTACCTGTCGCGCATTTCAGACAACTTTTCGACCATGCTCGTGTCCGGCGTGCCGGTGGTGGAAGCGGTCGACATTACGGCGTCGGTGGTGGGAAGCGCGGTATACGAAGACATTCTCAAAAAAACGGGCGAAGCCGTGAAAGGCGGCTCGTCGATTTCGGACGCGCTCGGGCGGTTTAAAGAAGTCCCGGGCATCATGATAGCCATGATTCGCGTTGGCGAGGAAACGGGCGAGCTCGGCAACATCCTTTCCACGCTCGCGAAGTTCTACCGCCGCGAAGTCACGACGGCCGTCGACACCCTGGTGGACCTCATCGAACCCCTCATGATCGTGTTTCTCGGCCTCGGGGTCGGGACCCTTTTGGCATCGGTGCTCATCCCGATTTACAACCTGGCGAACTCCATTAGCTAGGCTTTATCCACAGGGGCATAGGCGCTTTTTCCGACTTCGCGTACAATACGGGAAGCGGACGATAGGTCCATGCGACCTCACGCTTACACTTATTCTTTATTTTTATCACTGTATGAATCTCGCATTCGTTCGGGGCCAAGGGCGGAGCAATCGGGGCTTCACGCTCATTGAACTCCTCGTCGTCATCGCCATCATCGGCATTCTCTCCGCAGTGGTGCTCGCATCGCTCTCCACCGCGCGCTCGAAAGGCCAGGATGCGAAGATTCAGGAGCAGCTTTCAAGCATGCGCGCAGCTGCCGAAATTTACTACGGCAACGGCAACACCTACGGCTCGACCAACAGCTGTACTGCAGCCAACAACCTGTTCTCAGACACTAATTCGGGCATGGCTGGGCTGATCACGGCTTCTAACGCCGGAGGAACCGTCGTCTGTAATTCAGCTGGTTCGTCGTGGGCGGTGGCGGCTCCGCTCGTGTCAAACAACAGCCTGTCGTGGTGCGCAGACTCTTCCGGACAGTCTAAGCAGGAAAATCTTCTCGCAAACAACGCGTTCACTTCAGGCGCGTGTAAGTAGGGAAGCCTTGGTGCAAAAACGCGAGACCGCCTTCGGGCGGTTTTGCGTTTCCCCGTGCTATGCTTGGCGCATCTCATGCAGGAGCGCTCAATCCGAATCGGAAAACAAATCGTGCGCGCGCTCGTCGCTTCCGCCCAGTTCGTCCGGTCGTTTTTTCACGATAAGCCGTACGCGCGCCTCGCGCTCGTGTTCGGCTTTTTCTTCCTGCTCCTTTTCCTACTGTATTTCCCGAGCTCTACGGTCTCGGCCGCGGACGACCATTTCTTTCATTTCCGATTTGCGGAGCAGTTGCGGCTCCACGGATTTCTCGAAACCTTCGCCACGCAAAAGGCGCTCTACTTTACGAAAATGGCCCAAGGGGGCACGTACTACCCGTATTACAATTTCTTGTTTTATCTCGCGATCATTCCTTTCACCTATTTCGATTTTCTCTATCTCGGCATCAAGCTCTACGCCGTCATCGCCGCGTCGCTCGTGTTTACCGGCATGTATGCGGCGCTTCGCGCCTACCGCGTGCCGTACGCGTTCCTTTGGGTCGCGGGACTATTCGCGTTGACCAGCCCCGACGTTATATGGCGGATGCTTTTGTCGCGGCCCTACGTGCTTGCGCCGATGATTCTCCTTGCGCTCCTTATCGCGCTCAATAAGCGCCGCTATTTCTATGCCGCCGCCATCAGCTTTCTCTATGTGTACTGGTACGACGCGACGTTTTTCTTTCCCGCGGGCATCGCGCTCGCGTACCTATTCGTCGAAGGCCTGTACGTGAACCGTCTCGAGTGGCGCGGCATCCTCGCGCCCCTCGCGGGCATCGGTCTTGCGGTCGCGTCGTTCTATTTGTTTGCGCCCGGGTTCCTGATATTCGTGCACGACATCGTGTTCGGTGCCGTTTCCGCCGTGTATGCGCATACCCCGCTTCCCGAAGGCGCGGAACTGTATCCCATCGACCTATTTGAATACGCCCGCGCGAACGCGCTTCTGTTTGCCGCGTTGGTGACGGGCCTTGTCGCGGAAGGGTACGCGTACATCGCGTGGCGCCGGGGAGGCCGCACGCCGGACGAGGAATATAGCAAAGCGGCAGCGATGCGCGGGGCGCTGCTTTTCATTATTTTCGGGTGTCTTGCGGGCGCCGCGGTGGTTACGGGCCGCTTTAAGGACTACATCTATCCCATGCTGGGGGTGTACCTCGTTTTTGCCGCGCGCGAACTATTCCGGCACATCCGCGTCGAGGCCGCGGCAGGGCGCATGCTCAAAGGAGCGCTCGGCATCGCGCTCGCGTACCTTTTTATCGGGAACGTAATTGCCGTGAATTCGTTTCTCGCGGCAAACGCGGCGCCGGTGGAACTCTTTGCGGGCGTCGGCGGGTGGCTTGCGGCGCACACGCCGCCCGGCACCATCGTGTTTAATGCCGATTGGGGATGGTTCCCGCAACTGTATTACTACGCCCCCGACGACGATTACGTCATCGGCCTCGACCCCAAATTCCTCTACGCCTATAGCCCGGACCTTTTCTGGCTGTGGGGCAATATATCGCGCTACGGCATCGCGTGTACTGCCGAAGACTGTACCGCGGCCCTTACCCTGCGTACCGAAGCTTTGAAGAAAACCGCGACCGCCGACTCGTGGTACGAAGCGCAGGGAGACGCCGTTGCGCGCGCCCTCGTCAATGACTTCAACACGCGCTACGTCGTGAGCTCGTACCAGTACTCGAATTTGAACGACGTGCTCGACCACAGCAGCAAATTCAAGAAAGTGTACGGCGGCGACCGTACCTACTACGTGTACGAGGTAGAACGGCAAAGCTAGAACCGCTCGCGCAAAAGCGTGTAGAGCGCGACGAATCCGTCGCGGAACTTTATCTTCTTGCCGTCTTTGATCGATCGCGGAGTATAAGAAATGGGGACTTCGGCAATACGAATGCCGCGCCGGAGCACCTTTGCCGTCACCTCGGGGCAAAATTCAAAGCCGGTGCACCTAAGCGGGAGCGACCGAATCAAGCCGCCGCGGAATACTTTGTAGCAGGTGGGCTCGTCGGTGAGGCTCGCCCCGTAGAGCAGGTTGGTCGCTTTCGTCACGATCGTCGTGCCGATTTGGAAAAGGGACCAGGGCGACCGCGGCGAGGCGTTTAAAAAGCGCGAACCATAGACCACGTCCGCTTCGCCGCGCAGGAGCGGGGCGATAAGCGCGGCGTATTCGCTCGGGTCGTATTCGAGGTCTGCGTCCTGGATAAGCACGATGTCGCCCGTGCTTTTCCCGATGCCCGCGCGCACCGCCGCGCCTTTGCCGCCGTTACTCGGCTGGAGCACGACAACGAACCGGTCGGGAGGAAGCGCCGCCACCAGGTCTCGGGTGCCGTCGGTAGAGCCGTCGTCGACCACCACTACTTCTTTCTGCGTGCCGTCCGGCAGCGCCGCCGCTTCGACGCGGCGCAGTAATTCGGGAAGCGTTGCTCGCTCGTTAAAACAGGGAATGATAATAGACAGCGTCATGCGGCGCGTTCGCGGAAAATCACGAAGCGATACAGGAGGAAGGTCTCTGCCGCAACCGTGAGCGACGTTGCCGCTTGGCCCACGACGGGGGGAAAGCCGAGGCTTCCTACAAAAAACAGCATGAGCATCCCGTTCAAGACAAAGTTCCACGCGGTGAGCGCTGCGTGCGAAGAAAATTGGCGGACGTGCGCGGCATCGCGATTGCGGAACGTCCAATATTTATGCACGACGTATCCGATGCCCGTGGCAATAAGGACCGCGAGCGAGGATGCCGCAAGGTAGGGGAGGGCGAGCACGTTCGCAAAAAGAAAAACGAGCAGAAGTACGAAAAGCGTCATGAGAGAACCAGACACCGCGTAGCGGACGAGTTTCATGTGTCCGGAGTGTACCACGCGCTCCGCGCTTCCCGCGCGGGGTATACTTATTGCATGCGCCGCGGATTCTCGCTTATCGAATTACTCGTCGTCATCGCCGTCATCGGCATCCTCGTTGCGACCATTCTTGCGTCGCTTTCCGCCGCGAAAGGGCGGGGCAACGACACCGGCCTTAAGGCCGACCTCGCGACCATCCAAACCCAGGGCGTCATTTATTACGGCATCGGGAACACCTACGGCGCGTCGAACACCGGGACGGGCGCGAGCTGCACGGCGGCGGGCACCTTGTTCAAAGACACCACGACCACCATCGACGACCCCATCGGGAATGCGGTCGCGTCGGCGCTTCACGATGCGAAAGCGGGGGTGCTTCTGTGCCAGAATTCGCCCGCAGCATTTCTCGTCGCGGGGCAGCTCGCGAACGGCCATTACTGGTGCGTGGACTCAGTCGGCAAGGTAGCCGACGAGGCGTCGGCTCCGCCAAACACCGCCGTCGCGTGTCCGTGAATACCATTTGCATCATTTCGTTCGCGCTTCTCGGCGCCGTGCTCGCGAGCTTTGCGGGCGTCGTCGCGGAGCGCTACGGAACGGGGCAGTCCTGGCTCCGCGATCGTTCGCGCTGCAATGCCTGCGGACGCATGCTTGCCGCGAGCGACCTGGTGCCGATATTCTCGTGGGTGGCATCGAAAGGCCGCTGCCGGCGCTGCGGAGCAAAAGTGCCCGGCACCTATGCGCTCGTAGAATTCGCCCTCGCCCTGCTTTTTGCGGGCGCATATTTGCGCCTCGGCCTCTCGTTCGCCCTCGTGCCGTTTCTTGCGGCGCTGACCACACTCACC
>CAYYYQ010000014.1:0-4722 GCA_964475915.1 uncultured Candidatus Saccharibacteria bacterium | reverse complement strand
TATACGCCGTTCCAAAAAGCAGTGCAATCCAAAGACAAACTCCCCAAAGCGACTTCGCTCGGCGAAGCGCCGAAGGAATTCCCCTGCCCCCTATGCGGAAGCCCGATGGAATTCAAGCTCGGGCGCGGCGGCGTATTCATGAGCTGCAAGCGCTATCCCGATTGCCTCGGCGCACGCACCGAGTCCGGCACCGAAATGAAGGGCGACGAGCCGCTCGGCACGCATCCCGAAACCGGTTTGCCCGTTTATTTGCGCACGGGGCGCTTCGGGCCGTACGTCGAAATGCCGACCGAGGCTCCCGCAGAGAACCCGCCCGAAGAAGTTCCTCCGCCTCCAAAAGGCAAGAAGCCCTCGCGCAAGAAAAAAGTAAAAATACCCGCTAAGCGCGCGACCGTCCCGCCCGGCACCGACGTATCGAAAATCACGCTCGAAGACGCGGTGCGCTATTTGTCGCTTCCGCGCGTGCTCGGTAATCACCCCGCTTCCGGCAAGCCCATTTCTGCGGGCGTCGGACGGTTCGGGCCTTTCGTCGTCCACGACGGCGAATTCCGCTCGATTAAAAAAAGCGATCCGTACACCATCACGCTCGACGAAGCCGTAGCGCTCGTGAACGAGCCGAAGCGCCCGCCCCGCGGCGTCGAAATCGTGCGCGAAATCGGCAAGCACCCGAAAACGGGCAAGTCGCTCATGCTTTATAAATCGAAGCAGGGCTACTTCTTGAAAAAAGGCCTCCGCCGCATTTACCTCCCCGAAAGCGTGAAGCCCGACGACCTCCTCCCCGCCGAAGCCGCAGAGTACCTGAAATAAGCTGCCGAATTCGGGAGAGAGTGGTATCCTCTTTCCATGACGCCCCTCAAAGAAATCGAGGGAGAAATGCAGAACGCGACGCCCGAGGACCTTGCCCTCGTTGAAAAGGCGTACGAATTCTCGAAGAAAGCGCACGAAGGCCACGCCCGCTATTCGGGCGAGCCCTACTTCATCCACCCATCGGCGGTCGCGAAATACCTCGCGGAACTCGGCATGGATTCCCACACCATCGCGGCAGGGCTCCTCCACGACGCCATCGAAGACGCGAAAGCCACGCCCGAAGAAGTGGAAAAAGAATTCGGCAAGGACGTCCTTTTTCTCGTCGAGGGAGTGACGAAGCTGGGCACGCATAAATACCGCGGCGCGGAGCGGCATGCGGAATCGCTGCGGCGGCTCCTCGTCGCGACCTCGGCGGACATCCGCGTGCTCATCGTGAAATTGATGGACCGGTACCACAACATGACCACGCTTTCCCACGTGCCGGAACACAAGCGCCGGCGCATCGCGCTTGAAACCCTCGAAATTTACGCGCCCATCGCCGACCGGCTCGGCATGGGGCGCGTGAAAAAGCAGCTTGAAGACATGGCGTTCCCCTATCTCGACCCGGACGCGTACCAGCACGTCGTCGAACTCAAAAAACTGGCCACGAAAGAAACCGAGGCCGGACTCCATAAAATCCAAAAGGAACTCCAGCGCGAGCTGGTCCGCAAAGGCGTGACCGATTTCCGTACCGAAATCCGCACCAAAGGGCTCTGGAGCCTGCATCAAAAACTGACCCGCAAGAACGACGACATTACGAAAATTCACGACATCAATGCCTTGCGCGTCATCGTGAAAACGGTGGACAGCTGCTACGCCGTGCTCGGCGTCGTCCACGCGCTCTGGAAACCCGTACCGGGAGAATTTAAGGACTACATCGCGTTCAAAAAACCGAACGGCTATCAGTCGCTTCACACCACCGTGCTTACGCCCGAAGCCGGCATCGTGGAAATGCAGATACGCACGGAAGACATGCACCGCCACGCGCAATTCGGCATCGCGTCCCACATGACGTACAAATCGCTCGGCAACGAAGCCTCGAAAGGCGCGTATTCCCGGCTGTCCTTGTCCTGGATCCGCGACCTCATACCTTCGCTCCTCAGTTTCTCAAAGAAGCCCGCGAACGGCGCCCCGTACGTCGAACCCATTACCGAAATTCCGCACTGGGTCACCGACCTTGCCGATGCCCATGCCGTGTCGTCGGGGTCGCTCGAATTCGTGGAAGGATTGAAGCAAGATTTTTTCTCGCACCGGGTATTCGTTTTCACCCCGAAGGGCGACGCGATAGACCTGCCGTACGAATCAACGCCCGTGGATTTCGCCTATGCCATTCATACCGACCTCGCGAACCACATGACCGGCGCCAAAGTGAATGGAAAACTGGTATCGCTCGACACGAAACTCTGGAACGGCGACCAGTTAGAAATCATGCGCCGCGACGCGGCGCACCCCACGGCGAAGTGGCTCGAATACGCGAAAACGTCGATGGCGCGCAAGCACATTCGGCTCGCGCTCGGCATCCAGGAAAGCAACCAAAAGAAATCAGCGGATGCCGCGCCCGTGAAAAAGCGCCGGCCCCTGAAGCGCGCTAAACGCTGAAATCGGTAACCGAAGAAAGCTCGTCGTCGGTGGCGTCCGCGACGGACGCCAGGGGCACCTCGGGCGCGGGAGCCGCGGCCACCGGTTCGAGCGCGGCTTGGGCTTCTTTGGCCGCAAAGGCTTCGATGATATGCGTCAAATCTTCGGGCGAGAAGAATTCAATGAGCAGCCGGCCGCCCTGCGGGCGGTTTTCGATAACGACGCGCGTGCCGAGGGATTCCGTAAGCGATTTTTCAAGCTGCATCATCTCGGGGGTTTTGTCGTGCTTCCTGATTTTGTCGGTTGCGATGCGGCGCGCGAGCTGTTCCGCAACGCGGACGGAAGTCTTTTTAAGCACCATGTCTTTGAACAAGGTGTCGCGCTCCTGCGGGCGGTCGTTCAGCATAAGCAATGCGCGGGCGTGGCCTTCTGAAATTTCTTTTCCCACCACCGCTTGCTGGATTTCTTCCGGAAGCGCAAGCAGGCGGATGGAATTGCTCACGAATTCGCGGCTCTTCCCCACTTTCTCGCCGATTTCCGCGTGGGTAAGGCCGAATTCCTGCGCCAATTGCGCGAGCGCCTTTGCGCGGTCAATCGCGTTCAAGTCTTCGCGCTGGAGGTTTTCGATGATGGCGAGTTCGAGCTTTACTTTGCCCGATTCTTCGCCGTGGCGAATCACGACGGGCACTTGTTTCAAGCCGATGAGTCGCGCGGCGCGCAGCCGGCGCTCGCCCGCAATGAGTTCGTATTCGGACTGGATGCCGCCGTCGGGGCGCTCCACTTCCGTGCGCGTCACGGTCAAAGGCTGGAGGATGCCGTATTGGCGAATCGATTCTGCGAGCGATTTGAGCCGCTCTTCGTCGAATTCTTTGCGGGGCTGGTACGGATTCGGCTTCACCCGGTCCGTTTCCACCCAATACACGGAATCGTATCGCGTCGGTTCTTGGTAATGCGCGTCTGCCATATCGAAAATAATACCACGCCGGTGCCGGGGGAGCCGGTACTCCGGAGAACTGCTGTTGGTGAATGTGCCGGGGGAGAGACTTGAACTCTCAAGACTTGCGTCGGTGGGTTTTGAATCCACTGCGTTTACCATTTCGCCACCCCGGCAGCGCCCTTCATAGCTTCAGGAACGTAGGGCAATGCTTGCATCCTACCCGAATCGGGCCGTTTTGAGAACGTGCCTGCTCATGGTAGATCGCGGCCGGACAATCTCGTCCTTACGAGGATATACACATGAATACGTTCTTCGAAAAGCTCAACCGGCGTTGGGACGCGGGCGCTTATGCGTGCATCGGTCTCGACTCCGACTACGGCAAATTGCCGCCTGACATTCCGAAACGCAAAAATGCCCAAGTGGCATTCAACGAACGGATCATCAAGGCAACGCGGCACGTTGCCCTCGCCTACAAGCCGAACATCGCCTTCTACTCAGACGACAGCGACCAGATCAAGGCCCTGGTCGACACCGTGCTTGACATTCGCGAATTGGCACCCGGGGTGCCGATCATTCTCGACGGAAAGCGCGGCGATATCGACAATACCAACATGGGTTACGTCCGCGAAGCGTTCGAAAATATCGGGGCGGATGCCGTCACCTTGGCGCCCTACCTCGGCCGCGAATCGCTGTTGCCGTTTCTGAATCTGGACGACAAGGGCTGTTTCATCCTGTGCCGGACCTCGAACAAAGGCGCCGGAGAATTCCAAGACCTTATCGTCGAGGACCAGGTGGAACCGAACGTCGTCGTAAAGCGGCCGCTCTATCTGAAAGTTGCTCGCAACGTCGCGCGCGAGTGGAACGACCGCGGCAACTGCGGCCTGGTGGTCGGCGCCACGGCACCGGAACAAATCGCCCTCGTCCGCAAGGAAGCTGGCGATATGTGGTTGCTTATTCCCGGCATTGGGGCCCAGGGCGGCGACCTCGAGGCCGCTGTCAAAAACGGCCTCAACAGCCAGGGTCGCGGGGTCATCGTGAATTCTTCCCGCGGCATTATCTTCGCCAAAGATCCGGGCGGCGAAGCGGAAAAGTTGAATAACGAAATCCGCGCCGTTCTCGAAACAAGAACCTGACACCAAGGAGATTGGCATGCATAAAACTGAAGACGAGTGGATCAGGGCGTACCAGGACAAAGGCGCGCTTTGGATCCACGACGGCGCCGTGCACAAGCCGCACGCACTTCTCACCTCTGGCAATCACTCAAACGGCTTTTTCAATAGCCGTCTGGTGGTCGCGGACGAAGAGCTGCTGTTTCAAGCGGCCGAAGATCTGTTCGAGAAGTTGATGGAGGTGGACACGCG
>CAYYYQ010000013.1:0-6504 GCA_964475915.1 uncultured Candidatus Saccharibacteria bacterium | reverse complement strand
AGCGGCGGAACGCTTCCTCGTCGTCAGTGTCGGACGGGCGTATGCGGAAAAGAAGATGGACCGCGATGACGCACTTGTCCACTGCTACGCTCTCAACACGACACTTGAGGACGCCGTCAATTCTTACGAAGGCACACTGTGCTGAAGTGCATTGACGGATTGAGGGGCTGCTCCACCAAGGGCAGCCCTCATCTTTTATTTTGCACCTTTGGATCCGTTCGCGCAGTTATGATAAAAGTACGCCATGGTTTCGTGAGGAGGGAATATGGGACAGAGAGAAAGCGTTCTTTCGGTTGGCAGGCTCGTGATACCCGTGGAGCATCAGGACCGCTTCAAGTATAAGTTGCGGATAGGAAAAGTAGAAGAAGCGGCAACCATTGTCGAAAAGTGGATGAAACGCAGGCTGCAATCCGGCGATTTAAGCCCGGAAGACCACTCGCAGTATATGCAAAAACTTGCGGGAATCCTCCCGTGAAGGCCGTCCTTGTGGCGGCCTTTGTTTTTGCAAAGAAAGGTCCCGCCAATGCGACGGGACCAGGTTCGGATTTAGTGCCGGGTATGCTCCCTCCAATGAAGGTAGCTTCTTTCCATCTGGACGGTCAGATGTCCGCCGACCAGGATCAGAATGGCGTTCGTGCCTTCCTGGTCGGACATGCCGCCGAATACTTCTTCGGCGATTTCTCCCAGCGTTTGGTGATGCCTTGCTGCGTGGACTTGAATTTCCTCCAACACGTCGCTGCTATTCATCGTTTCCTCGCCCTTGTTATCTGCCGCACCTACCTACCGTACCACCGGTTTTCCCATGTTCGCGAAATCGCGGTGCATAACCCGGCCCCGTGCATGGTATTTTGTAGGCATGAACTTTGCGGATCCGCGATCGAACGTGCAGCACCTTGCGCTTCGGGATGGCATGGCGGTTGCCGATATCGGTGCCGGGTCGGGGCATTACGCTATCGCGGCCGCGGTCGCGGTGGGAGAGGGCGGGCGCGTGTACGCCATCGACGTGCAGCAAGACCTTCTCGCGCATCTGCGCGATTCCGCAGCGCGCGCCGGCCACCGCAATATTGAATTTATTTGGGGCAATGCGGAAGAGCGGGGCGGTACGAAGCTCCGAGACGGTGCCGTGGACGCCGCCATACTCTCGAACGTACTGTTCCAGTCCGAACGCCGCGACAAGCTCATCGCCGAAGCGCTCCGCGTCCTGCGGCCGGGCGGGAAGGTATTGGTGATCGATTGGGCGGGGTCGTACGGACACCTCGGGCCGCACCCCGATCAGGTGGTAACGGAACACGCGGCCGAAGAGCTCTTTATCACGGCGGGGTTCCACAAAGTGAAGAGTTTCCGTGCCGGGGCGCATCATTATGGGATACTATTTGAAAAACCATGAAGCCATTCCAAATCATCCTGCTTGCCGTATTCGGCGTCCTCGCCATTGTGGGGCTCGTCGTCTTCGCGAACTTTTCGGGCTTGGGCGGCGGCGCAAGCGTGGGAACGGTGGTGATTTGGGGCACGCTCCCGCAGCAGGCGATGAACGACGCCATCGGGTCGCTGAAGCAAAGCGATAAAAGCTATAGCGGTGTGGCCTACGTGCAAAAGCAGCCCGACACCTTCGACGCAGAACTCGCGAACGCGCTCGCGTCGGGCACGGGCCCCGACCTCGCGATTATCACCCAAGAGCAATTGCTCGCCGAAGAGCCGAAACTCTCCGTCATTCCGTTTTCAAGCGTCCCGCAACGCACCTTTCTCGATACGTATGAATCCATCGACGACCTCTACCTGAGTTCGGACGGCACCTACGGCATCCCGCTCCTCGTTGACCCCTTGGTGCTGTATTACAACCGGACGCTGCTTTCTTCTGCGGGCGTCGCGACGCCGCCCGCTACTTGGGAAGCGGTCACGGGGCTCGTTCCCGCCATTACCAAAGTAAATGGCGACCGCATCACGAAAAGCGCCGTCGCGTTCGGCTCGTATGCCAATGTGAACAATGCGCGCGCGATCCTGTCGCTTTTGTTCCTCCAGGCAGGCTCGCCGATCACGAGCCCCGGAAGCGGGCGAATCCGCTCCGTGCTCTCGGACAATAGCGCGAATTCCACCGGCACTTCGGGCGCCGAAGCCGCCGCAAACTTCTATACGCAATTCGCCGATCCGTCGCGCACGGTGTATTCGTGGAATCCCTCGCTCCCGAATTCGCGCTCGGCATTTCTCGCGGGCGACCTCGCGCTCTATCCCGGATTTGCTTCTGAAGAGGCGGCGCTCCGCGCGGGGAACCCGAACCTCGACTTCGATATGGCGAGCATCCCCCAGCCGGCGACCGCGACGACCAAAACGACCTATGGCGTCGCATACGCATTCGCCATCCCCAAAGTGGCGGCAAATAAAAACGGCGCCTTTGCCGCCGCGGAAGCACTTACCGGTTCCGGCATCCTTCCGGATCTCGCGCATGCCGTCGGCATGGCACCGGCGGTGCGGAGCATGCTTACCGCCAGTTTCGCGGATAAGTACGCGACGGTGTATTACCCCGCGTCCCTTGTCGCCGCTGGGTGGCTTTCCCCAGCCCCCCAGACGGTGGACCAGGTGTTTGCTGCTATGATTACCAGCATCACTTCCGGCCGCTATGGAACCCCGCAAGCACTCGTCAACGCCGACCAATCTTTCAATGCGGCGCTTTAGTTTTATGCAATATTTTGCCGTAGCGCTTTTATTAGTTTTGGATACTTTGAATTCAATTTCAGTCGCGCACGCACAAACGGGAACTCCTCTCGGTGGAGGAAGTGGTTCAGGAACCTCGCTTTCTGGTGGAAGTCAAAGCGGCACACCTCTCAGCGGGGGAAATGGTGGATGCGGTGGTTCTGGTACCGGCTTGCAGAATCCACTTTGCAACACTTCCGATATCCCAACGCTCCTCAACAACATCCTCGATTTCATCGTTAAAAACATCGCACCCCCCGTCATCATCCTCATGCTCGTCTATTGCGGATTCCTCTTCGTTACCGCGCAAGGGAATTCAGAGAAAATTCAAAGCGCCCGCACGGCGCTCTTGTGGACCGTCATTGGCGCCATCATCCTTCTCGGCGCGAAAGCGATTGCGGGCGTGATTACCACCACGGTCGGCACCCTATGATCCAAACCCAGGGGCAAACCTTTGCCGGGCTCGTGAATAACCTCGTCGCCTTTATCGACGCGTCCGTGGTGCCGCTGCTTTTCCTCATTGCGTTCATCGTCTTTCTCATCGGCGTCGTGCGATACTTTTTCTCTGAAAGCGACGAAAAACGCACGCAGGGGAGGCAATTTGTCGTGTGGGGCGGCCTCGGGCTTGTCGTCATGTTCTGTCTTTGGGGCATCGTGAACCTGTTCTTAAGAGCCTTTACCTCGTAACCCTAATGCTATGATTGACGTTATGAAATCAAACCGCTTCGCTGCTTACGGGATGGGCGCTGGCGCCGCGTTCCTGTCCCTCGTCACCCCCGCATTTGCCGCAACGGCCACCGTGGGCGACAAATTGGGCACGTTCATGAACTTCCTCGACAAGTACGTCATTCCGATTATTTTTGCGATTGCCTTCATCGTCTTCATCTGGGGCGTGTTCCAGTACTTCATCGCGGGCGGTGCGAATGACGAAAACCGTTCCAAGGGTCGCCAGTTTATTTTGTGGGGCATCATCGGGTTCGTGCTCATGTTCTCTATTTGGGGCATCGTGGGATTGCTGCAGCGCTCGCTCGGGTTTGACTCGCAAACGCGCCCGCCGCTTCCGTGCTTTAACGGCAATAATTGCAACAGCAGCAGCAACGGCGGCACCACCCAAAGTCCCGTCGGGCCGGACGGCTATAACTACAACAACGTTCCCTAGCCGCGACTTGTCCACATAAGCACACGGGGCTCATTGACTTGCTCTCAAACCAGATTACCCTTACCAACATAGTCATAAATAATCCTATGAAGAAATTCGCGTATCTCGGTGCCGCGCTCGTGCTCCCGATGCTCGCCTTTGCGCAGGTGAACAACGTGCAAAGCCTCGGCCAGACGGTTATCGACATCATCAATACGGTTCTCGTGCCGCTTATCTTCGCGCTCGCCTTCATCGTCATCATCTGGGGCGTGTTCCAGTACTTCATTGCGGGCGGTGCGAATGACGAAGTGCGCGAGAAGGGAAAGAGCCTCATGATTTACGGCCTCATCGGTTTCTTCGTGATGGTGTCGGTGTGGGGGCTCGTCGGCATCCTCGTGAATACCTTCAACTTGAACGCGCAGAATCCCGGTACGCTTCCGCAGGCAGGGAATATTTATTAAGCGCAGGGTCCCTAAAACGCCCGCCCTCTGGCGGGCGTTTTCTTATACCCGGCCCGGCTCTAGCAGCCCGTGCCGATGCCGCCTATACTATGAGGCATGGCAGCAGCAGGCTCTGAAACAGCGTCACAGTTTTTCAATAACGTCGTACAGGCGATTATCACTCCCATCATCGACCTCCTTGCGGTTGCGGCGTTCGTCGTTTTCTTGTGGGGGCTCGTGAATTTCATCTGGAGCGCCGGAGACGCTGAGAAGCGCTCGACCGGGCAGCAGCATATGCTCTGGGGCATCGTCGGGTTCGTGATTATTTTTGGCGCGGGCGCCATCATCAATATCATCAACGCGACCTTTGGTTTCTCGTGATTGTATAAAAAAGAGCCGCCAACCCCTCGGAAGGAATTGGCGGCCCGATCAAAGGTCATTTCTTGTTTGGTTGTTCGCCCAGATGATATGCGATAGTCATTGAGTCGCCGTTCTTCGAAAGAAGGCGAACGGCATCATAGTCATCGCATTTGTCCGAGTCAATCCAATTCCCGTAGTGGGTTCTGCATTGCCAGTCATAGGTGCCGTCCTTATCAGACGACATGAATGGCGTGATTTTGCAGCCAGGCATTTGGGAAGCAGGTATTTCGATGGGTTCCGGATTTGCATTTTCCCACCTCGTTTCTTTTGCTGTTGGGTCAGAAGCGGGTATTTTGTACTGAACCCATTTCTGTATCCGCGGGTCCGCGACGCCGCAGGCCTTTGATTGCTCCGGTGGTACGCGGAGAACAACCTGAGAGGTAAGTGAGGCAGAGGTCGTTATCGCTGCCTCTTCTTCATGTCTCGGCCACAGGTACCAAGCCATGAAGCCGATAAACGCGATGAACAAGACGATGAAGAACCACATCAGCCCCCTGGCGAAGCTGTCGATTCCGCCGAATGCCCATTTCTTGGGCGAAGCAGCTGTCGTAGTACCATGACTCATGATTTTTTCCTCCTTCCATTGACAGCTGCGGCCGTGACGAGAGGATTGTCCGTGTTTGAATTGACGTAGATTTGCTCGGCCCGACCTCGGTCGGACTGGGCAAGTCGCATCGCTTCAGTGACGGACATCTTCTCACCATTTTTTGAAGCTGCCTTCAGATATTGTTTGGCAAGCTGGAGACCGGTTTCGGTATCCATGTTGTCACGCTTCCGTTGCTGGTATTCCCGCGAAGCAGCCTCGGCGTCTTCCTTCAGTTTCCCTTCCGGTTCGACGTCGGTGATGCTGATGCGGGTAACTTCTGAACCAACGCCATGGACGTCGGCAACGCCGTCGACCAGGGCCTGTTTCAGAAACCACTCGATTTCTTTTTGACGGTTTGTGCGTTCTTCGCGCGAGATCTGGAGGTCGTCTATGTAGTCGACCGGATCTTCAATCAAATCGTCAACAGAAATGTTTCGGCGATTCGCGATCTTGCGATAGCGCTCGCCATGGGGCCATGTGTTCATGGGCGCCAGTTTCTCGTTATCCGGCGCGGTCTTACCCGCGCGCGGAAGCTTGAGAATCTTTGCGCCCGTAACTTTCACGGCAATCGCGGCGGCAAGCGCAGATTCAAGGAAGGTAACTTCCTCCCAAGTGCGTTCCGTTGCGACGGCACGAATGGCGGCACCGAAGATGTCTTCCATCTGGTCGATGACGCCTTCACGGGACCCAGCATTGAGGTAGTCCAACACGTTTTGACCCGAGGAAGTGTTCGGACCAAAGGTCCAACTCCCTTTTACGGTAATGGCGCCGCCCGAATGTGGGCGACCCACTTTTTCTTTCCGTGGGTCTCCTTCTTTCTTACCCGGCTTGGCATCGTCCTCCGGCGTTTCGCGCCGGCAACGAATGCCTGAGTAGATGAAGTCGTGATTTTTCTTCTCGACCACAACCAACACCCGGCTGATCTTGAAGGGGTAGAAGTCGGCGAAAAACGCCTGGCCTTCCTTCAAGATGATGGGCAAACGCTCTCCCCAAATGGTGAGTAATGCCTTCGAGGGAGGTGTGTTCGGAATGGGATTGTTGTATCCCACGGAAAGCATGTAGGCGCCGTAGGCTCCGAACGGGGCCAAGCTCCAAAGCGGCCAGAACGGTTGCCCGAATACTGGCCACAAGACAAAGCCCAGAAGCGTAGACGCCATGCCTATGGCGATAAGGGCGTAAGCCAGAGTTTCAAGTCTGGTGCTTACGTCTTCATGGCCAAACAGACTGACCAT
>CAYYYQ010000012.1:0-8770 GCA_964475915.1 uncultured Candidatus Saccharibacteria bacterium | reverse complement strand
TCCCGCCATAAGTATGGCTGTGTCGCCCGCGTGTTCGAGCGTCACGGAACCCGTTCCCACAAACGAGCTTGCTACTTCCCTCAAAATATTCGCAGGGAGGACGACAATCCCCGGACTTTTAATCGACCCCTCGAGCTTGAGGTCGATACCCGTTTCTAAATTCGTCGCACGCAATTTAATTCCATCATCCCCCGCAACAATAGCGATGCCGGAGAGTGCAGCGAGCGTTGGTGAACGCCGTTCTGCAAACCGTGCGACGGTGTGGATTGCTTCCGTGAATTTTTTCTTTTCTAAAGTGATAACCATACGTATTACTATTATTAGGGCTGTGGATAGGGGGAAAACCCAAAATACTCCCGTACTTCCTGATTATTTTCTCCTGCGCGTTTTGCGTAACTCCGGAATACTTTGGGGAGCTCGGTGGGGAAAAGTGTGCGCGCGAGCACGGCGCCTCTTTTCATCCCCACTCCTTCCCCATCCCGATTTTGATTTATACCCGCGTTTTCCATAGGGTTGTCCACCGTCATACCAACAATCCGCGCACTTCCTGAATCTCTTTTGCGAGGACCGCGTCGTCTATCACCTCCCGTTTAATTTTCTCACACGAATGGATAACGGTGGTGTGGTCGCGTCCCCCAAGCTTGGTGCCAATGGTGGGATACGAAACGCTAAAGTCTTCGCGCAATAGGTACATAATCACCTGCCGCGGCCGGACAATTTCTTTGCGGCGGGTCTTTTCGTAAATGCTCTCTTCGTCGATGCCGTAAAATTCGGCGACTTTTGCCACCACGTTCTTTATCGAGACGGTTTTGGTAGGACGGGAGAAGGAGCGGAGCGACTGGCGGATTTCTGCGAGGTCGGGGGGAGCGCCTTTCACCTGCGCGTGGCATACCACCGAATTAAGCACTCCTTCAAGCTCGCGGATGGATCCTGGCACGGACGTCGCGATGTATTCGATCACTTCTTCCGAAAGCGTCACGCCGTTGCCCGCGGCTTTCTTGCGGATGATGGCCATGCGGGATTCCGTATCCGGCTCCCCGATATCGACCGCCATGCCGCTTGCAAGCCGGCCGCGCAGCCGTTCCGCAATGTCCGGAATCGCCGCGGGCGAGCGGTCCGACGAGAAGATGATCTGCTTGTTGTTGTCGTAGAGCGCGTTAAACAGGTGGAAAAGCTCTTCCTGCATTTTTTCCTTTTTCGAAAGGAACTGGATGTCGTCCATGATAAGGAGGTCGTACTGGCGGTACTTTTCTTTGAAGCGGTTCGCGGTGCCTGCGCCGATGGAGTCGGTATAGTCGACGCCGAATTTTTCAGAAGTCAGGTAGTACACCTTGCGGTTGGGGTACAGTTTCTTAAACTGGTTTCCTATGGCCTGAATGAGGTGCGTCTTCCCTCTCCCGGTGTCGCCGTAAATGAACAACGGGTTATAGGTAA
Organism: uncultured Candidatus Saccharibacteria bacterium; assembly: GCA_964475915.1. GTDB lineage: Bacteria > Patescibacteriota > Minisyncoccia > Phycocordibacterales > Phycocordibacteraceae > C7867-001. Next base: position 7,336 of record CAYYYQ010000012.1, on the reverse strand, counting down.
TGCCCGGGCGCCCGATAGCGGCTTCCGCTGCTTTGTAGGCAAGCTCGTTGTAGGCGCCCACTACAAAGGTGTCAAAGGTATAGCGCGGGTTGAGGTTGTCGCTCTTGTTGATGTAGAACTCGTCGAGAGGAAGCCGGACCTCTTCGCGGACGGGCTTTATTTCCTTCGGCTTCCGGCGGTCGTCTTTCACGATGAGGTATTCGATATTCCGGAATTCGTACGAAACCGTGCGGACGATCTTCAAAAGCAGGGTGTGGAACTTTTTAAGGTACCAGTCGCGGAAAAACTGGCTCGGTACCCCGACATACACGATGCCATCCTCTATTTTTACGATCGAACTGTCGCGGAACCAGGTGTTAAAATTGGCCGGACTTACCGAAAGCTCGACCTGCGTGAGCACGTGTTCCCAAAGTTCTCGAGGGTCGGAGCGGTTCATTGGTGGGCTCATTATACGCGCCTTACAGAGTTGTGGAAAACTCGTTATTTTTTGCGATTTTGGGGAGAACCTGTTACTATCGTGTGTATAACTTCAATCGTTTGAACGCTTCACCACACTTATGGCCACGAAACGCACCTACCAACCGAAAAAGCGCAAGCGCGCAAAAACGCACGGATTCCGGGCTCGCACCGCGACCCCTTCCGGGCGCCGCACGATACTGCGCCGCCGCCGCAAGGGCCGCGCCCGCCTTACGGCGTAATCCCCATGCTTCCCCGCCGGAAGCGCCTTCCCCGAGAGGGTTTTTCTGCGCTTTCCCGAGGGAAGCGCCTTTCGAGCGCTCACTTCACCGTGTCCGTGTCCGCCGCCCTGAAGGGCCAAGGAGGCGCAGCGGCGGTGGTTTCAAAGAAAGTCGCCCCAAAGTCGGTGGACAGGCACCTTATAAAACGCCGTATATTGGCCGTTTTGCGGCCTTTCTCGAAGTCAGAGCGGGCACTCGTAGTGTATGCTAAGCAAGGCACGAAGGGCCTTACCTTTTCTGCGACCAAATCTGAACTTACCGGCCTTCTTTCCCGTATATGATCGGCTCCTTCTTCACCACCTACCTTCACAACCCTATCTATAACCTCCTTATATTCCTTATCGGGGTTATCCCCGGGGGGGACGTGGGGGTAGCGGTAATAGCGGTGACGCTCGTGGTGCGCATCGTGCTTTTGCCGGTATCGGTTTCCGCCGTCCGTACCCAGCGAGCGACCCAGGTTATCCAGCCGGAACTGAAGGCGCTCAATGAGCGGCTAAAAGACAAGCCCGATGAACGGGCAAAAGAAACCTTTGCGCTCTATCGGAAATACGACATTCATCCCTTCGCCCCGCTCCTCCTTCTTATCATCCAGCTCCCGATTCTCCTCGCGCTTTATTGGGTATTTCGCGGCGAAACGCTTCCGCACATAGAGGTCGACGCGCTCTATTCGTTCGTCGCCATCCCAAGCCACATATCGACGCTCTTTTTGGGCGTGTTTACGGTGATTGGCAAAAGCCTGCCGCTCGCGCTCGGAGCAGGCATTACGCAGTATTTCCAGGCGCGTTTCGCGATTCCGACGCCGCCCAAATCAGAAAAAACCAGCATGTCCGAAGACTTCGGGCGCGCGATGGCGCTTCAGGCCCGCTTCGTCATTCCTTTCATTATTGCGCTTGTCGCGTACGAGACTTCGGGCGCAGTCGCGCTTTATTTTATTACGACCAACCTCGTGACTCTTTTCCAGGAAGTATTGGTGCGCCGCAAGAAAGTGGCACCGGTGGCGGAGTGATTATTGCAGGCTGTACGCCCACAAAGAATCGTCCACTTTATTCATGAATACGAGGGTGCTTCCATAAGGGTCGAGCGCGAGCCCCTGCGCGTCTATTGCGGCGTTTGAAAGCGCCTGAAGGTCGGCGACCAGAGTCGCAACGTGCGCCGAAAGGTCTATTTTCCAAATGCGGTCGGAGGTGTGTACCACGCCTTGGTACCAGCCGTCGGGCAAGGTCGGGGAAGTAAGGCTCGCGGGGACGGCGCAATAAGCGCTGGTGTCGTCTGGCGCCCATGCGCATTTCTCGGCAAAGGTCGCGACCGGGAGCGCCGTGCTCACGCGGCTTTTCATGTCAAAAAGGGTGAGGCTTTCGCTTCCGTTTGCGACGAATGAGTAAAGGGCTTCGGTGCCTGCGTGGTTCGCAAGTACTGCGAGCCCGGACAATGGCCCGAGGACGGTGGAAAAGCCGCCTGTGGCCCGGTTAATAAGGAACGCGTATCCGGGAAGGCTTGCCGAGGGCTTCGTATACGCAAGGAGGTCGGCGCCGCTAAAAGCGAGGTGGAGCGCGGCAAGCGGCGAAGAAAAGACCGTCGCCGCGCCGCTTCCATCGGGTTTCTCGATGGTCCCGACGGAACCCGACGTGCTCGGCATGAAGGTAAAGATGTCTTTTGACCCTTCGGTGCGCACGGCGCCGAGGTCGCGCGCAAGGAAGTAGCCGTCGCTCCCGTCGGCGGGAAGCGCGTACGTGTCGATATGCTCGCTTTTATCCGTATCGCTCGTGAGGAAGCGGAGGTATGCGAGCGATCCGTCAGAAAGCCATGATGCTTCTTCGACACCGGGTGCGGTGTGATTCGTGAGCCGGGCGCTGGTGCCGTCCGCAGCGCGGTACGCATACATGTTCCCGCTTTCCCGGTCGATATAGCGCGTCTCGACCGTATAGGAGGGCGTGAGTGCGGGCGTCGAAGAAGCATCGGTAGTCGACGCAAGCGACACCACGGGCGTCGTCGTCGCGTCGAGCACGACGAATCCGTTCGCGACCGGCTTTGAAGTAATTTTCACGAGGCGCGGAGCGATTTGGACGCCCGTATCCCCGCCCGCGTCGTTTCCCGCATCGCTTGCGGAGCCGGCGTCTTGAGCGCTGCCGCTTGTCGGGAACGGGTTTGCGGGCAGGCCGTTATTTACCGAAAGGCCGCCGTTCCCCGTGAAGAAAAGAAAGTAGATGAGGGCCGCGATTCCGACTACCACGATAACGCTTGCGATGATGGTAAGTGTTCGACGCATATCAAGGTGTATACGATGGCGCCGATGCGCTGCCCGCCCCAGAGTTGTTAATTTCCGCATCCCCACTGCCGTTCAGTGAGTTCGAACTGTTCGTATCGTCGAACTTAAGTTGGGAACCGTTAGACGTGGATTTCGACGTGGCTCCAGCTCCGCCCGAGCTGTTATTTATCGTTGTGTTATTCAGGTTGGTGTTGGTAACGGTCGCAGGAGCGGTGTTCACGACTTCATATTTTCCGGTCGTGGGATTGTACTTTAGTTCTCCCAAAGGGGCGTTCGTGTCGCCCTGGCATTTGCCATTCGCGTCATAAGTGCCGGTGTTGTTTGCTCCGCACGGAACCCCTTGCTGGTTAAGCAGTTGCTCGGTCGTTTGGGTGGTATCCGGTTGCGCGAGGTTTGTCTGGAGGTCTTGGAGAGAACCCTTGCACTGGCCGCCTCCCCCGCCCGTGATGCTGAGGCTCAAAATGCAGGGATTGATGAGGCTCAACACGAGGTACGGCGAAAGGACGAGGATAAGGCCGAGGAGCGAACTTGAAATAAGGTGCTTCGCTTGCTCGGTGCTTCCAATGCTTCCCGCCGCCGTCATATAGGTGATGCCGGCGCGCACAAGCTGCAGCACCGTAAGGACAACCGCAATGGCGATGCAAATAGTATAGACCCCTTGAAGAAACGAGGTGAGGTTTGGAGAACCGCCGGAGCTGTTTAGTCCGGCAATGGGTATGTTCGACAATGGTACGAATGTGGTGGTGTCGGCAAAAGCGAGCGCAGGGGCCAAGAGGCCTAGGCTCATTCCGATCGTGATAAGGGCGCGTCTTGAAATCATAGGCCGAATATATTCGTCGACTCGGCACGGGCGCCGTAGTGGATGTTCACCTCGCTGCTTGCTCCCGATAGCGTGTCCGACCCAACGGAATTTGCGGTGACGCTTAGGGCCGACGTTCCCGCGCCGGTTCCGGTCGTCCGCACGGTGACGACGGGATCAGACCCGTTCTCGACGCCGTTTACGCTCCACGCAAGCGCGGGTATCGAACCGAAAAAGTATGGAACGGCGCGGAAGGCGTCTTCGGTGCCGCTCATGGTGTAGTCGCTTCCGAGCGCCGAGTCAAAATTGGGACCGAGGAGCGGCCCGTCGTGGTAGAGGACCACCGAAGGCTCGGTAGGAGAAATGGCGAGGCTCGCCTGCCCCATGCCCACGCCGCTTTGGGTAGAAACGGTCACGGACAGGTCGGTGTCTCGATAGAGGAGCGGTGCAAGCGCGATAAGGGTCGACCTTCCGATGCCCGAAGCGTCCTGGAGTATCTGATTGCCCGTTTTCCAGGTGTACACAAGCTGCGAAGGATTAATCGCGCCCCTGCTGCCCCGCACGTCGGTTAGTGCTACGAACCGCATCCGGCCCTCGGGGGCGATAAGCGCCCCGCCTTCGTAAAAAGGGTGCGTGCTCGACAGGGGCTCCATGACGAGCGCTACCGAAGAAGGGTGTACCGTTATCGAAGCTTCGTATGTGTTCCCTCCAGAAACCGCCGTTACCGTAATCGTATCCGTTTCTCCGGAGCCCCCGACTTGGTACGCGGTGCCGCCCGTGCCGCTCCCCTTCCATATGGCTTTCCCATTTACCGATATGGTAATCACGCTTGCCGATAAATCGACGAGGGTGCTCTGGGGCGTAATCGTAATGGTGCTGTAGGGCTGCGGGTATGCGGGGTCGACAGTTATGGTGAGCGCCGCGGCTCCGAGCGATTGCGCGTGCACGCTGCTCGCTATGCCCATAAGCAGGGCCAAAGCCACGGCCGATAGCGTTCGAAACATACTTGTAGTATAGCGCCCCGCCGCTTCGTTGCTTAGAGCGTGGCTGGGTATTTATGCCGCCTTCGGGGGCTTCTCGTCAGCCGCCGCGTCGTTCGCGGCGCCTGGCGCAATGTCGTTCGCCCTTTTCGCCCGCATGATCATGAAGAGGACGGTCGGAGTGGTGAATGGAATATCGTCGATAATGGGCATCAAGTCCATGCTCGATACGGCCATGGTGACAAGCGCGTTTTCGGTCGAGCGCTTGCCCTTATAAAGGCCGATGAACCACAGGCCGCCGAACACGACGGTAATTTCAATGACGGAAATGATAAACGACCCGACCACGTCAATCGCGGTGCCGGCCCCTACGAAGCCGTTAAGGAAAAAGAGGAGAAATTTCGCCGCGTCTAAAACACCGGCGATGCTTGCATAAAACCACGCCCAGGGGCTTACGCGGTTGTCGTTTGCCGCTTCGGGCATACGCTACGCGGGCTTCGCGCCGCCTTCGGCCTCGAGCCGATCTTTCTCCTTGCGGATTTGGAGGAGCTGGGACGGGTCCGACGTGATGATCTGGTCTTCGGTATAGGAAGCGACGACTTTAATCGCGACGTGTTTGAGTCCCGCAAAAAAGAGTCCCTCCCCTACCCCCGCTTCGAGCAGCAGATATTTCTCTTCGTCGGTGAGGTTAAAGGTCTGTTTAAGCACGTCGATGGTGGTCGGCGACTGCTTGAGAAGCATCTGGAGCGAGGAGTTCGTAAGGATCGGGCGGCCGTACGGCGAGCGCAGGAAGTCTTCCACGTCCTGGGTAACGGTCGCAACGCCGAGGTAGTATTTGCGGCCGCGCTTCGCGAGGCTGTAGAGGAACGACGCCGTGTCTTCGGATTTCATCATCCACCACGCTTCGTCGATGACGAGGAGGCGCTTCTTGAGTTCTTTCCTAATCGCGTTCCAAATAAAGTGCGTGATGATGTACATGGCAACGGGCTTCAGTTCGTCTTCCATGTCGCGCACCGAAAACACAATGAACTGCGTGTTGATGTCCACGTTCGTGGGCTGATTCATGAATCCGGCCCAGGTGCCGCGGGTGTATTTGGAAAGCCGTTCGACCAGGGACGTGCTCCCTTCCATGCCCGAAAGCACCGCTTCGAAATCGGATAGCAGGGGCGGCTCTACGCCGGTGAAATCGCGGTCGCCCGTGATGTCTTTAAGCGCGTACGTTTCCGTAATGGCGCGGTCGATAATGGCGTCTTCTTCGGGCGTGAGCCCCCCGAGCATGATGCGGAAGAGTCCGACGAGGGTGATGATGTTGTTCCGGAGTATGTCGGAAGGCTCTTCGTCTTCCTTCACGGCCGGCAGGTCAAACGGGTTGATGTGGTGCTCGCTCGAAAGCGAAATGTTGAAGTTGCGCCCGCCCGTTGCTTCGGCGAGGTATTCGTATTCGCGCTCGGGGTCGATGACGATAACGTCCGTGTCGAACATGAGCGAGCGCAGAATCTCGAGCTTCATGGCGTACGACTTCCCCGAGCCCGATTTCGCGAACACGACAGAGTTGTAGTTCTCAAGAGAGAACCGGTCGAAGAGTATGAGCGACGAGTTGTGGCGGTTGATGCCGTAGAGGATGCCTTTGTCAGAACTCAGATCGAACGATACGAAAGGAAACAGCGAAGACAGGGGGGAAGAATTGAGTTTCTGATGCACTTGGAGTTCATCGAGTTCCAGAGGGAGCGTCGAGCGGAATCCTTGTTCTTGCTGGAATAGGGCGGGCTTGGTGTACACCAATTTGGCGTCGAGAATGCCGCGCACTTCCCCTTCAAGCTTGTCCAGCGCTTCACGCGAATCCGCGTAGAGCGTGAAATACAGGCCCACTTCGAACAACTTTTCCTGGGCTTGCTGGAGGTTGTCGCGCAGCTGCTCGAGGTCCTGGTACGCCGTGTCGAGCATCGGGTCGCGCACGAGGCCTTTCTCTTCCCGCTCGGCGATTTGGCTCTGCACCTCGGCTACTTTTTTCTGAAATTGGCGCAGCATGTCGCCCGTTTCGAGGGGGTGGATGAAGAGCCCCACGTCGAATACTTGGTCGAGATTGATGATGGGGGTGAACCAGCTATCGGCCAAAAAGCGCGGATACGAAATCGTGTAAAAGGTGCGGGCGAACTTCTCCCCGAGCTCGATGTCGCGCGAGTTTACTTTCAGCGCCGCGGGCGCGATGGTGTCGGCGAGGTCGAGCGTCCCCTGCGCGTAAATATCTTTCGGAAGCACCGGAGTCAATTTCGGTGGCTCTTGTTTTTTGCCGAGAAAGTCAAGGAGTGCCATGGCTATGGTTGCGCGCGGGCGCTATTCAATTGAATCGGGCTATCGAGCTCGTTCAAGTTAAACGATCGGTACAAAAGCTCGAGCACTTCTTCGGTGCCGAGCGCCACCGCGCGGATGCCTGTTGCGCCGATCCCCGAGGAAACTAGCGACATCCTTTGTTCCAGCTGGACGCGGTATTCTTCGAAATTATCGGTGATGCCCTGAGGGCCCGCGGGCTTTGCCGAGCCGAAAAAAGGGAGCG
>CAYYYQ010000011.1:0-5690 GCA_964475915.1 uncultured Candidatus Saccharibacteria bacterium | reverse complement strand
ACCTCCTTGCGACGAAGGATGATACACAACTGTTCCACCGTCTTCGAGCGTGACACTGAAGTCGGTGCTCCCATTTCCGTCTTCGTCCACCATAAGCGGCGACGGTTCTCCGTCAGAAGAAACCTCGAGGGACGCAAGGGTGCTGGCGGTCGTGGGCACGCCGGTCACCGTCGTCGTGGTCGTGGTACTTTCGCCGGCTTCCTGAACATCGAGCGAGAAGGTGCCCGACGCTTCGCCCGTGAGTGAAACGCGGTATTCGGAGCCCGCTGGCGCCGAAATGTATTTCACTTCGCCGAATTCTCCGTAAGTGGCGCCTGGAACCTCTTCGGAAAGAGAGCCGTCTGGATTGAGGCCGGTGTGATTCCCATCGTCGTCATAGAGATCGAGTGAAAGAGGGGAGTGGAGAATGAAATGAAGTTGTTTGTTGGGAATCTTCACTGGCGGCGTAGCACTGGAAATAAAATCCGTTAATGCCGGGGTGTTCAGAAGTATGTTTCTTATAAACGTCTGGAGCTGGGATACGGCAAGAATATTGCCGTGATTGGGATGTGAATTAGATCCGAAGGATATAAGGCCTAGATTCACCCAATACCGTTTCACATTGGGGGCGTCGCTCATGAGAAGCGCGCTCGGGACAGGTACGGTACCATCGCCGTCTTCCGTAAATATCGGCCGGTACATGGGTGCGTATTCACTGATGCCAATAACATCGGGAACCGGGGCTTCGTAAAACTCGACCCCGGCGACCGTGTCGTCTCCCCACCCGGCAATTTGATACACCGACACTCCCGCAGGCGGAGCCCATGAATCAAGCGCATCATGCTCGCGCGACGCATAGGAAAGCAGGGAAGAATTTATACCTATGGGCGAAGTACTAAAAAGCGACTGGAGTTTTCCGTTTTCGTTGTTCGTGACGAAGCTGGAAAGTTCTTGCCACGCATCCACGAACGAGCCGTACGCCGCTTTTTCTTCAGCATATAAATGATCCGCGTTGAAAAGCACGAGCGAGCGATCCGGGTCAACAACCGAATCAAAATAAGTTTGCGACGGAAGCAGGTGATACGCCATCGGAGAATTGCGGGCGAAATCTCGGGCGGCACCCTTGCTCACATACGAGAACGAAAAGACGCCGAGAAGACGCACGGAAAAATCTTGCCCGAACAACAGACTGCCGAGCGCTTGCGGAGCACCGCTTTGCGGCACGGCAACGAGCACGACGTTATCGACAAGATTCCCGGCATCCGCGCCCAACTTCTCCATAAGTGCTTTCGCGACGAGCCCGCCGTTGCTGTGCGCAATGATCGTTACTTTCCCGGTTTTTGACGTTGCGGCGAGCGCGCGGAGCGTTTGCTCAAGATAGGGAGTGCTCGTCGCCGTGGCATACGAAATATTTCCCTCGGCATCTTCAGCGCCCTTATCGACGACGTCGCCGAGCGACAAGCGCCAGTCGTATGCTCCCGCTTTCCAGTCGTTTATCGTGCCGTCCGCTTTCCATGCGTCGAGCGTGCGCAGGAACGATCCGTAAATGTCGCCGCCGCCCACGGTGTCGAGAAGATCGCCCTCTTTCGCATGAATCGGTCTCGTACTCTCGCCGCTTGAGTCGAGAAATAGATCATGCACATGCGCATCTCCGGAAAAGATATCCCCGAGCCCGCTCACGGGCTCCCACAACTTGTGCCCGTCGGCGTCGTAGAGCCGGCTGCCCTCAATGCCGGGCAAGAATAAAATATTTGATCCGCAAGAATCGGCGCAGGGCGGGGTAGTGGTCGCCTCTACGGGAGGGGGGACGACGGTGAGCGGAACGACAACGGTAACGGTGATATGCGCACCCGCTTGGTCGTAAACCGTAAAGGCAATTCGGGCATACGATGCGCGCGCAAGCACTTCGGCATTCCCCTGAAGCGCAAGCGGCACATTTGAAAAGTTCCCGCCGCGAAGCGCGCGGACGGCAGCGGCTCCATGATCGCCCGCTTCGATAGTCGTCGTCGCAGCGAGCGGCGTGATGCCGTCAGCGTCAAGAAGCTGCTCTTTAATTTGCAAAACTTGCGGATCGGTGCCGGTGCCGTCGAGCGAACCGGAAAGCAGGACGCTTCCACTCGGTCCCGCAGCGCCGGTAATGCTTGCCGCCGGAGGAATATTATCGACGACGAGCGATTCCGTTTTGACGTCGACATGTCCCTTTGAATCTGATTCGGTATACGTGAGCGTGACGGGGCCATTTATGGAGGGGTCAATCGGAAATTGAACAAAATAATATTCATCGGGACCTTCGCGGGGAACCTCGGTATCTGCCGCGCCGCCAACGGGGGAAAGGTCGAGGGAAATCGCTACGTCCGGGTCGTAGTGGTCGAGAATGACGACCGCTTCGTATTCCAAATAGGGACCGCGGTCGCGGAGCGCGGGCGGCACAAACGCAAAATCTGGCTGGTAGTCGTAATCGTTAACGTCGTAATCAATGCCGTACGACCGTATCGGAGTGAGCGGAGGAGTAGCAGAAGTGCTCGACGCCTCTTCGACGTCGAGCACATCGTTCGTTTACGGTCCCGGATCATCGCTTCCAACCTCTTGCGCGCGGAGGGGAAGAGCGGGGAACAGCAGACCGATACCTATAAGCGCAAGCACCGAGCATCTTGCGAGGCCCGGTAACAAAACGCTTCCATGCCACCACACCGTTGCGAGCGGGCGCATGTTCATGAAGATAGCATCAACTCAGTCAGGGATAGCGGAGAGGGTGTGGACAAGCATGCGGTAGAATAAAAAAGAATTGCTCATGGCTGACGACGCGACACAAAACAATCCGTTATTCGCAAGCGGCGCACCGCGGGTGCAGCTCGCAAGCGACGCGCTCCCCGATAACCCGAAGCGCGTTATCAGAACCTTTGCGCAAGACGTTGCCGAAGCGACTGGCGCGCCGATGCCGGCCCCGTCCCCGACGCGTCCCGCGGTAGTGCAGCCGGCACCTCGCCCGGTAGCGACCCCTTCGCCAAATCCAGCGCCGCGACCTTCCGGTGCTCGCGTGTCCGACCGAATGTCGCTTTCAGATGCCGTAGCGAAAATCGGCGTGCCGACCCAATACCGCGAGGAGCCGTCTCACCTCCCGCCGCTCGCAAAAAAGCCTCCCGCGCCGCCGCCACCCCCCGCGCCTGCGGCAGATACACCTATATATGTGCGCCGCCCGGAGAAGAAAGAGGAGCCGGTTCCCGAAACGTGGATACGCCCGAGCGCCGAGGCAGAAGCACCCGAAAAAAGCGTCCTCCCCGAACCAGCGGTATACGAGCGGAAGCCGTCCTGGCTTGCCCGCGTGGTTGCCTTTCTTTTGGGCGGATCGAACCGCACCAGCGTAACCACCATCCCTTCCATTTCTTCCTATTCTCCTCGGGCAGCGGGTACGCCGGCTCCCGAACCTCTTCCTATTAGAACTGAGCCGGAGCCGGCACCCGCTCCGCTTTCTGCTCCGGCTCCCTCTGCCGCTCCGACGCCCGCTCCGACGCCGACGCCGCCCGCACCAGCGGGTTTTGGAGACGAGCAAGGAGACCGCGAAGCCGTGCTCGCGCGGCTTCGCGCGCGCGTAGCGTCGTATCAGTCCGATCATCCGACACCGGCGCCGGTATTCCCCACGCCGAAACCGGAAGCCGCTCCGCCTGCTGCGCGGCGCGCACCGGCGCCCGCACCGCTCACCACGCCCCCCGAGCCTACGGAGCCCGAGCGGCTCCGCACATTCTCGAGCGACTTTTCAAACCGGATTGATAATCAAAATGCTTCGACCTTTTCGGTGCTCGCGGCGCAATCCGACGCTCGAAATGCGCCGGCACCGGCCCCCGCTCCGAATCACCGGGGGCTCGTGTTCGCCCTTATGGGCGCGGTCCTTATCGTCGGCGGATCAACGCTTTTGTACTACCTCTACGGCGTTAGCCGCTCGAACGCACCGGTGCAAATTATCCAAGCGGCTCCGCCGGCGCTCGTGAGCGCAGATGCCACCGTCACGCTTTCAGGAACGGGGAGCGCGCTTATGGCGTCCCTTGCTGAGGCGGCCACCACGCCCATCCCCATCGGAAACGTCGAGACGGTGTATTACGCGTCCTCGACCGGAGCGACAGAAACGGGCGGCGCGCTCGTTGCGGCGCTCAAACTCCCGGCGCCGGACATACTGCTCCGCAACCTCGGCGCCGTGAGCACCGTCGGCATCGTGCATGCAGGAAATGAGACGCGGGCATTCTTCGTGCTCGCCGCCAATTCATACGAACGCACCTTTGCCGGCATGCTTGCTTGGGAGCCGACCGTCGGCAGCGACCTCGCTCCCTTGTATCCGGCATATGTTGACGCCCCGCCGCCCATGCCGGCAATCGCAACCACGACGGCGACGAGTTCTCCGCAAAGCGCGACAACCACGAAAGCAGCCACGACCACGCCCGCAGTGCCTCTCCAAAAGCCGGGCTTCGTCGACGAAGTCGTCGACAGCCACGACGTCCGCGCCCTTAAAGACGAAGAGGGGAGAACCCTGCTTTTGTACGGATACCGAGATCAAAATACGCTCGTTATCGCGCGGGACGAAACCTCGTTCTCGGTCATCCTCGCGCGGCTTTCCGCTTCCTGACGCGAAGTGCTATCATGCGGCCATGAATACCGACGCATACAAGGCACGCCTTGAAGAAGAGAAGCAAACGCTCGAGCGCGAGCTCGCGAGCGTGGGCCGCAAGAACCCCTCGAATCCGAACGATTGGGAAGCGGTACCGCAAAGCGCGGAAACCGAAGCGGATCCGAACGACGAAGCGAGCGAACAAGAAGGGTACGGCACCAACCAAGCCATCCTCACCGACCTCGAAAACCGCTATAACGACGTGAAGTCGGCGCTCACGCGCATCGACGACGGAAGTTACGGAACCTGTTCCCTAGGCGGAGAAGCGATCGAGCCCGCACGGCTCGACGCAGACCCGGCCGCGGCAACCTGCATCGCGCACGCGTAACCACAATCAACACCCACGGCCCCGCGTGCGGGGCCGTGGGTGTTTTAATAAAGGAGTGTCCGAACCGCTCGCACCGGTGACGAAGAAAAAACACGACGCCCGCGGCTATGCGGCCTTGCGTGCTGCGCAACCTATCGGCGCGGCGGCAGAACTCATCACTATCGAAGCCGACCTTACGCGCGGACTCCATTCGTTTTCCGTGGTCGGGCTTCCAGACAAGGCGGTTGAGGAATCGAGAGACCGCGTATCCGCGGCGATACGCCATTCCGGATTCAAGTCGCCGAAAATGCAAAATAAGCGCATCGTGCTTTCTCTTTCTCCCGCAGACCTTAAAAAGGAAGGGTCGCATTACGACGTTCCCCTTGCCCTTTGTTACCTTATCGCCGCCGGAGACTTACCGCCCCAAACGGCATCCGCATTGTTCATAGGAGAGCTCGCGCTTGATGGAACGATTCGCGGCGTGCGGGGCGTCTTGCCCCAGGTGCTCGCGGCCAAACGCGCCGGCATCGAAAGGGTGTACGTGCCGCCCGATAACGCGCGCGAAGCGCTGCTTGCGGAAGGCATGACCATATTCGCGCCGAAAAACTTGCGGGAACTGGCATCCCACCTTGCAAACGAGGCCGCCCTCGTTCCCGCAAAGCGCGATGCGGTAACGATGCCGCCGCCACCCGCCATCGACCTCGCCGACGTAAAAGGCCAGGAAGGCGCAAAACGCGCGCTCGAAAT
>CAYYYQ010000010.1:0-4566 GCA_964475915.1 uncultured Candidatus Saccharibacteria bacterium | reverse complement strand
AAGTTGCCCGGGTAACCCACCCGTCGCTCGACAAAGGATTTCACCGATAGTGATCGGCAGTTGCCCGGGTACCCCACCCGTCGCTCGACACAGGTTTTCACCATAGATAGAGGAACTTGCCCGGGTAACCTCCCGCAGCCGCACAGGATTGCATCGAAAAAATAATGGGCCCATAGCTCAGTTGGTAGAGCACCTCATTTGCAATGAGGGGGTCAGGAGTTCGAATCTCCTTGGGTCCACAAGACGAAGGCCGCCGAAAGGCGGTTTTCGCTTGTGGCCCAAAGCGAGCAATCTGCATTGCTCGCGTGGAGATTCGAACGCCGGAGCATGTTTTCTTCAGCAGAAGAAAACGGCGAGACGGTGCCTAGACCATACCCGAGCGACGGCGAGGAATTATTCGTGACCACAAGGCACTATTTCAAAAGCGCGTCCACTTTCGCGGCCATGATGAAATCGTTTTCGGAAAGGCCTTTAACGGCGTGCGTAGAAAACGCCACCCTCACCTTCCCCCATGAAATGCGGAGGTCCGGGTGGTGCCACTCTTCCTGCGCGATGTCGCCGATGTCGTTTGCAAAAGCGAGCGCCGAGGCAAAGTCGGTAAAGGTATATTCGCGGGAAATGGAAGTGAAATCTTCCGACACTATCCATTCCGGAACCTGCGGCAGAAAATCCTGCACCTGCTCCTTGGTGAGCGCCGGGAATCCCCCTTCGCACGGTATGCAGCGTTTGTGACTGAGCGGCTCCATGGGTATTTTATTTTTGAAGCGCTAGATCAATAAGGTGCTCCAAAAATTGCGGGTAGGTGACGCCGACGGCGGCAAGGGATTTGGGCAGGAGCGACTCGCTCGTCATTCCCGGGAGCGTATTGGTTTCGAGGTAGTACACGCCCTTTGGGGAAACGATGAAGTCAGACCGGGAATAATGCCGGAGCCCCAAGGCTTCGTGCATCACGCGCGCGGCGCGCATCAGTTCGTCGGAAATGGTGCGGGGAAAGCGGCCGGGCACTATTTCCTCCGTTTCCCCCGTATATTTGACTTCCGCCGCGAAAAACCCGGCGGATGGAGGCGGAATGATTTCCACCACAGGGAGCGCATACAGTTTCTCGCCCCGCAAATTCTCAACGACGCCGGCCGTCGCCTCGACGCCCTTTACGTATTCCTCGATAATCACGCCGTCCGCGCCCTCTTCAAGGAGCTTGGTAACCGCATCAAAGACCGGCTTAAACCCGTGCACGATGGAAACGCCGACCGACGACCCCCAGCGCACGGGCTTTACGACGACGGGCTGCATGAGGGTCTGCACCGCTTCGCGCACGCCTGCGTGCGCTGTGTCTAATGATTCGATCAAATAATCGCGGGCGACTTTTACGCCCATTTCGCGGGCTTTCTCTTTCGAGAGATATTTATGCATCGCCAGAAAGGAACCGATGGAATCGGCGCCCGTATAGGGGATGCCGCCGCGCTCAAGGAGCCGCTGCACCCCGCCGTCTTCGCCGTATTCCCCATGGAGACCGAGCAGCGCGACGTCTATCTGCCGCAAGGCGTCCATCGGCTCTACGGCGCGCCCGCGGTCGTGCCATTGCCCCGACTTATCAATGTAAATATCGCGGGCGACAAACCGCTCCGTGGGGAGATGCGCGAGCATGCCTGCGCCCGTTTTGAGCGAAACGTCGTGCTCTCGCGAAGGCCCCCCTCGCAATACGCCGACGATGGTACCAGTCATGCCAATAGTATACCGGATGGCGGCACCTAAGGTTTCCGTTCGCGTTTAAAGACCAGGTAGGAGTAAAGGACGCTCGGAATGACGGCAAGAATTATGGGCCACACGATAGCCGCGAGGCTCCACGCCGGACTCGCGAACGTACCCACAAGCATGAGAATGCCCGCGATGACGAACAGTTTGCCGCCGAATTCCTGCGTTCTATCCCACACCTCATCTGAAGCAAGCGACCATGGGGTGCGGATGCCGAAGAACCAATTGCGCTTCACCCGCGGGAACATGAGTCCGAGCGCGACAAAAAGCGCGGCAAGCGCCGGAGCGAGCGCCGAAGGCAGGTTAACGTGCCAACCGAGATGTATGCCGAGCGTGAGCGCATACACATACGCAAGGAACGCGGTGAGCAGTATCCAGAAAAAGTCATAGACATACCGGAATCCGCGGAACCCTTTCGCGATGGGGTCGATGGCGGGAAGCAGTGCCCACATGCCATACAGTACGAGCATGACGCCAGGCAACAGAAAGACTCCCAAAAGCCGCGGCATATGCCCATTAGCTTCGCCGCTTGCGCTCCAATGAGAAATGAGTGTCGCGGGCAACTGCGGGTATACGGCAATGCCCGTGATAAAAGCCGCAGCGACGATGATGGCGATAAAAATTCCCGTGATGCGTGGGTTCATGACCGTATGATACATCAGATTACGAGCGCATGGCGCGCGAGCGGGCGCGACGGTGCCTATGTAAAGAGAATCGGTGCGCTTCGCTATTTGCGAGCACGGCGTCGGCGTCTTTGATGCCGGCTTTGAGGGAACCGAGCACTTCCCGCGGCCTGTGCTTTTCGTCTTTCACCACGGCGACGACGGGGATAAGGACGCCCGCCTCGGCGAGCGCTTCTTCTGCCGCTTTTTTATGCGTTTTCCCGCCATCCACCACGATGGCTTTCGGATAGGGCCATTCGGTATGCGGCAAGCGGCGCGCAAGGAGTTCCCGGAGCGACGCGATGTCGTCGTTCATGCGCCTCGATTCGCGCGACGCCGCATTTTTCATGGCGTGGCCGCGGATGCGGAAAATGCGGTAATCCTTTTTCACCGGGACGCCATTTTCGATCACGGTCATGACGCCAATCGCGTTCGTGCCCGAAAGGTGGGCCGTGTCATACGCTTCGATGCGCGGGCTCGATTCGTCCTCCCCGCGGTCTTCTTTAATGAGCGACACGTCTTGGATATGGTCGAGCGCAAACAGTTGGCCGCGAATTTGGGCGGCGTCTTCGAACCGCTCTTCTTTCGCCGCCTTTTTCATGTCGCGCGTAAGCGTGGCGCGGAGCGACGCAGTGTGTCCCGAAAGAAATAGCCCCACATAATAAATAGAGCGCAGGTAGCGGCTCCTGTTGAATTCGCGCGGATACTGCCCTATTTGGCGATTAAATTCGAGCTTTGCATTGTGATGCTTGGCTGCGCCCAATTTCGTCGACGCGGCCCGCATGACGCGGCCCGTTTCTGGGTCCTGCGCGAGCGGCTTTTCGGAATCGTAAAACGGGAATATGCGGCGGATAAGCCGGAGCCCCTCGCGCAGCTGGTATCCCGACGGAAACGGGCCGTATACCGCACGCAGGTTCGTGCCCTCTGGGGTGAGGTATGAGGCTCGAGGTTCGAGTGTAAATCCTTCTCGCCCCTCATCCCTCGTTCCGTTAACCTTTATCAGTTCCGTTCCGCGGAATGCGAGCACGCGCGGAATCGCTTCGTCGGTAATCACGGCATACAGAAATGACTTGTCGTCCTTGCCCATCGCGTTTGCGGGCGGCTTGTGTTCGCGGATGAGGGCGGCTTCGCGCACCAAGGCCTCGAGCACCGTGGGAGCCGTTTCGTAAGCGACGCGGTCCGCCTTGGTCACCATGTCGACGATGCGCGGGCCACGCGTCGCGATGAGGTCGTCGTCGAAATAGCTCCGGACGCGGTCGCGAAGAGAGGTGGCCTTTCCCACATATAAAATCTTTCTCCCTTCTTTAAAGAGATATACGCCGGGGCAATCCGGCAGGTCGAATTTCCTGAGGTCTTCCCGCTGCATTTAAGTATGGTATCGAAAACTCTTCGGGTCCGCCAATTGCTTGGCGGACCCGAGTCACTCTGCAGCTAAGGGCAAGCTGTCGCCTTCGCGCGATTTTGGAAAAACCGAGTTAAGGGCAGGAATCAGCTTTGCGTTCGGAATATGTTTCCGACACGCACGGACGAGATCGAGCACGACCTTGCGATCGGCATCGGTCTGAATCCAGTCCGGCTGAATCCGCTGCAGTTCTTGAAACCGATATTCCGCATTTCGTGCGGGATCGGCAGAAAGTAAACGGCAGGAAGAAATGAGCAGTGCGACGGGAAGACTTAAGTGCGATTCCGATTCCCAGTAAGCCATGTCTGAACCCTCGGGAGCCTCTAAAGCATTAATGCTAGCACAGTTCGGTCAACGGTTATCAACAGAACTACTTGGACTTTTTGACTTTTCGTTTCAGAACTTTTGCGAGGTACTGGCCGGTATACGAGCCCTCCGTTGCAGCGACTTCTTCCGGCGTGCCTTTTGCCACGACCTTCCCGCCGCCCACGCCGCCTTCGGGGCCGAAATCGATGAGGTAGTCGGCGGATTTGATCACGTCGAGGTTGTGCTCGATGACGACGACGGTATTCCCGCGGCGCACCAATTCTTCGAGGATTTCGAGCAGCTTTTTCACGTCTTCGTAATGGAGCCCCACCGTCGGCTCGTCGAGAAGGTAGAGCGTTTTCATGGTCACGGGCCGGTAGAACTCGCTCGCGACTTTCACGCGCTGCGCTTCCCCGCCCGAAAGCGTGGTGGCCGATTGGCCGA
>CAYYYQ010000009.1:0-1707 GCA_964475915.1 uncultured Candidatus Saccharibacteria bacterium | reverse complement strand
AGCAAGCAAGGAGCATTTGTCGCCGCAGACGTCGACGCTTCCGCAGATGCGGCGGCCGCGCGCTTCAACGCAAACAACGTCGACTTGAATCGCAATTTCGACTGCGATTGGCAGGCGACGGGCGTCTGGCAGACGAAAAGCGTGAGCGGCGGTACGGCAGCATTTTCAGAACCGGAGAGCGCCGCGGTGAGAAACTACGTCACCGCGCATTCGCCGGACGCCGTCGTGGTGTGGTACAGCGCCGCGGGCGGGGTGTACGCGTCTAATTGCCACGACGGCGTCCTTCCCGAAACCGACGCGCTCGCGAGCGCGTACGCAAAAGCGTCGGGATACCCCGCGCACGAATCCTTTGATTTTTACGCAACCACGGGCGACATGGTGAATTGGCTCGCCAAAATGCACGTTCCCGCCATTAGCGTGCTTCTCACGAATCATACGGACGCCGAATGGGATAAGAACCAGGCGGGAGTCCAGGCGGTTCTGAACCACTACGCGAAGTAATGCGACGCCCGCGCCTCGTCGTTTCGCTCGTCGTTCTCGCGCTCGTTCTTGCCGGCGCGTACCTCTTCTTTGCTACTCGGACCCCTGCGCCCGCGCCGGCACCGACAGCCGCAGTGCCCGCTTGGCCCACAAGTACGGTCATCGGTACGTCCGTAGAAGGCCGCGCGATTACGGCCTATACCTATGGCAGCGGCCCCACGCACCTTTTGCTTGTGGGCGGCATGCACGGAGGATACGAATGGAACGCCGTTCTCCTTGCGTATCAAGTCATGGATTACCTGAAGGCGAATCCGGATGCGATACCTTCGAACCTTTCGGTGACCGTCATCCCCGCACTTAACGCCGACGGCGTATACAAGGTGACGGGGAAGGAAGGCGTGTTTACCCCGGCGGATGTTTCAAGCGATGCTGCCGTAGATGCGTCCGGCCGGTTCAATGCGCACACGGTCGACCTCAACCGCAATTTCGATTGCAACTGGCAAGCAACGAGTACGTGGCAGAACCGCACCGAAAGTGCGGGCACGGCGCCTTTTTCCGAGCCCGAGAGCGCGGCGCTCCGATCGTTCGTCCTTGCCGATACGCCGGTCGCCGTCGTGTTTTGGCACAGCGCATCCGGTTCGGTCTATGCGTCGGAGTGCAATAACGGCATCCTTCCCGGCACGCTCACCCTTATGAATGCGTATGCGAAAGCGTCCGGATATTCCGCGGTTCCGTCGTTCGACGCGTATCCCATCACGGGCGATTCCGAAGGGTGGCTTGCCTCCCTCAACATTCCGGCCGTTACCATTGAATTGAAGACGCACGGAAGCGTCGATTGGGATCAGAACCTCGCCGGAGTGAAAGCGCTGCTCGCGCTCTATGGCGCACCCGCGACTCCATGAAGGTCATCCATAGCGCCGACCGCGTCGTGACGCTCAATTTCCAGAAGGGAGAAGACCTGGTGGCGCTGCTCCGCGCGTATTGTACCGAGCAGGGCATACAAGCCGCGCACCTCACGGGCCTTGGCGCTGCGTCCATCCTTACGCTTGCGTATTACAACCTCGAAACCAAAACCTATGAAAAGCATGAGAGAGAAGAGGACGTGGAAATCCTCTCGCTCGTCGGCAACGTGGGCGTGAACGAAAAGGGAGAAACCATCGTCCACCTCCACGGAACCTTCGGCCGCAGCGACCTTTCCGTATTCGGCGGACACGTGTTCGCGTGCGT
>CAYYYQ010000008.1:0-2157 GCA_964475915.1 uncultured Candidatus Saccharibacteria bacterium | reverse complement strand
CTTGTCGTGATGCTTGCGCCTTTTGCGCCGCACCTTGCCGAATATCTTTGGGAAAGCATGGGCGAAGAGGGGAGCGTGCACTCTGCGCCGTGGCCGCAGTACGACCCCGCCCTCCTCCAAGAAGACACGGTCAGCATCGCCATACAGGTAAACGGAAAGCGGCGCGGGGAAGTCTCTATCCAAGCGAACGCCACCGAAGAAGAAGTCCTTCATGAAGCCGAATTGCTCGCTCCGGTCCAGGCCGCTCTGCGGGGCATGGCAGTCAAAAAGCGCATTTACGTGCCCGGGCGCATCCTCAATTTCGTGGTCGTAGCGGCTCCTTGACGCCGGATACACCCTTTGGTATAAATAACACCACATAATCCTTATGGCCAAATCCATGAAGAGCACGACGCGCGACGGGGCGAAAAAAACGGCACCGACCGGCCTTTCCATTGATACCGCGGCCCTCGCCAAGCGCCTCCTCGCCGAAGTCCCCGACCGGGCCCGCGAAGTATTGACGCTGCGTTTCGGCCTCGGCACCTCCGCCGAGCGCCAGACGCTCGAAGAAATCGGCGAACGCTGGAACATCACCCGCGAGCGCGTCCGCCAGATTGAAGCCGCCGGCCTCGAAGCGGTCCGCACGAGCAAAGCATTCAAAGAGGCGCAGCCGCTGTTTGCGATGCTGCAAAAGCACATCGAATCCCTGGGCGGCATCGTGCCCGAAGACCTGCTCCTCGAGGGCCTTGCGAAAGACGAGAAAACCCGCAACCGGTACCGCTTTTTCCTCGTCGTCGGGTCGGCTTTTTTCCGCGAGCGCGAGACCGATGATTTTTATGCGCGCTGGCACGTTGACCCAGGAACCGCAGAAAAAGTCCACGACGCGCTTTCGTCCCTGTACGCATCGCTTCCGGACAACGACGTCCTGCCGGAGGGCGAGCTTCTCGACAAATTCCTCGACGAGCTTAAGGGCGTGAACGACGCGTATAAAAACGAAGAAATCATGAAGCGGTGGCTGTCGCTTTCGAAAACGATTGCGGCCAACCCGCTTTCCGAATGGGGCCGCGCGTCGGCGCCTTCGGTGCGCACCAAGGGTATCCGCGATTACGCGTTCCTTGTGATTAAGCAGCACGGCAAGCCGATGCATTTCTCAGACGTCGCCAAGACCATCAGCAGCCTCTTTGCCAAGAAAGCGCACGTTGCGACCACCCATAACGAACTCATCAAAGACCCGCGCTTCGTTCTTGTGGGCCGCGGGCTCTACGCGCTTGCCGAATGGGGATACCAGCCGGGCGTCGTCCGCGACGTCATTCGCGACATTTTGAAAGACAAGGGCCCCCTCACGCGCGACGAAGTGATGGAAGAGGTGAAGAAGGTCCGCTACGTGAAAGACAACACCATTCTCGTGAACCTGGGCGACACGCGCTACTTCAAGCGAGGCAAAGACGGGAAATATTCCGCAGCGTAAGCACACCCCCGCTCTGGCGGGGGTTTTGCGTTGTATACTAATGACCATGGCATCACACGGCGGCGGTCACGGCGGCATCGGCCTGCCTTTCTATGACAAGCTCGAGCATTTTCTCCACGGGCTCCACGTCGACCAGGGCGTTCACCTCACGCTGTCGCACACCCTCGTACCGTTCGTCGTCGTGAACGTTCTTTTCGCGCTCATCGCACCCCAGCAAGTCATACAGAATATTGAGTTTGTCGCGTTCCTTTCGCCCCTGTGGCTTCCTCCCATGGTCGTCAACTCCGCTTGGAAGCGGTGGCTCGACGCGCGCCAATTGGCCTGGAACCTCCGCCAGCCGACGGTGCTCCTCGAAATCAAATTGCCGCGCGAGAATCGCCGCACTCCCGTCGCGATGGAAACCATCCTCTCGAACATCCACCTCACCCCCGGTGAAGGCACCTGGTACAAAAAATACTGGCAGGGTCGCACGCGTCCCTGGTATTCGCTCGAGCTCGTGTCGCTCGGGGGTCGGGTGCACCTCTACGTATGGACCCGCACGACCTTCCGCCACATTATCGAAACCTATTTCTATGCCCAGTATCCCGGCGTCGAAATCGTCGAAGCGACCGATTATACCCGCCTCATCGATCCGAATCATCCTCCGTACCAAATGTGGGGATGCGAATACGGCAAGAAAATCGCCGATCCCTTTCCCATAAAAACCTACG
>CAYYYQ010000007.1:0-3597 GCA_964475915.1 uncultured Candidatus Saccharibacteria bacterium | reverse complement strand
GTCTTCCGTCGTCACGAAATCCGCGGCATACACTTTGTAGGCGTTACCAAATTTGGCCCGCTCTCCGGCGGGAGCGAGTTCCTGGGCGTAGGGGTACAGCGGCAGGTAGGCGCCGCCAGCAAACTCCCGGCCTTTCATCGTCCCGAGCACCTCGTACGGGTGCTCTCCGAATACGGCGGCGAGCCGCGCTTTCGCGAGGATATAGGTGCCGTCCGCCGCCTTTACCTTCGCATATTCAATGTCGGGACCGACCGCGAGCCCGACGTTCCCGGGGAGCGTCCACGGCGTCGTCGTCCACGCGAGAAAATACGTTCCCGGGTGGTCGGTAAGCTCGAATTTCGCCGTGACCGACAGGTCGGACACCTCTTCGTATCCCTGCGCAAGCTCGTGGGATGAAAGCGGCGTTTCGTCGTGCGGGCACCACGGGACGACTTTGTAGTCTTTAACGAGCCGGCCGCTCTGCGAAACATGCTTCACGATGCCCCACAGCGCTTCCATATAGGAAGGGTCGAAGGTGAAATACGCCTTCCGTTCGTCCACCCAGTATCCGATGCGATTCGTAAACTTTTCCCACGCATCGATGTAGCGGAGGACGCTTTCGCGGCATTTTTTATTGAACGCCGCGATACCGTATGCCTCGATCTGTTTCTTATCCGTAATGTTGAGCTCCTTTTGAACCTCGAGCTCGACCGGGAGCCCGTGCGTGTCCCAGCCCGCGCGGCGCAGCACGCGGTATCCGCGCATCGTTTTATAGCGAGGAATGGCGTCTTTGAAAGACCTCGACTCGAGGTGATGGATGCCCGGTTTCCCGTTTGCCGTGGGCGGTCCTTCGTAAAAGACGAAATCGCCTTTGGGAGCCGGTTTCGCAACCGACTTTTCAAATATCCGCCGGTCGTTCCAAAACGCGAGTATCTCTTCCTCCTTTTGGGCCGCCTCTGATTTCGCTCCCGGTTCTGCCATATTGCTTCATCCTAGCGTTCCGCGGGTAAAAAGAAAACGCCGTGGGTATCGCTACATTTTCTCGGGAGCGGGGATACCGAGGAGGTAGAGACCCTTCTCCATCGTATTGGCAAATGCGCGCGCGGTGCGGAGTTTGTACGCTTCTTCAGGGCTTCCAAGCACCTGCTCGTTCGCGTAAAAGGAATTCCACGCCGCGGCGAGCTCCGTGAGGTACTGCGCAATGTGCTGAGGCGCCAGCTCTCTCGCCGCGTGCTCGACGACGCTTGGGAAGTGGATGATGAGCCGCTCAATGGCGTAGGGGGCCGCGGGCACGTCGGTGCCGCCCTCTCCTGCGTAGGACAATATTTTCTTCGCGCGCACGAGGGCGTACTGAAGATAGGGCCCCGAGTCGCCCTCAAGCGACAATGATTTTTCTGGATCGAAAATAATGTCGGCGCCGGGCGACTGCCGCAGGATCATGTATTTCACCGCGGCAACAGCCACCTGTTCCGCAACGACGGGGTCCGGATTTTTTTCCGCAGCGCATTCCGTAAGGTCTTTCACGAGCTCGACTGCGGTGATGATGTTTCCCTTGCGGCTCGACATTTTGCCCGTCGTGAGGCGCAACAGTCCGTGCGGTACGTGCTTTGTTTTCTTCGCGAGAAGCGGCGCGATGTCTTCGAGCGCCGCGAGGAACACCTTGAAGTGCCCTTCCTGCTCGATAGCCGTCACAATAATGACTTCGTCGGTTTGAACCCGCTCTTCTTTCAGAAACGCGAGCCCGACGTCTTTTGTTTCGTAGGTCGGCGTGCCGCGGCTCGTTATGAAAACGAGCGTGTGGAGCCCCTTCTTTTCTCCCCGGTAAATGACCGCGCCGTCGCTTTCCTCAAAGACGCCACGTTTTAGCCCGTCGCGTACCGCGTCGAGCCCGCCCGCCGTGGTATCGCTATCGTAGAAAATATAATCGTGTTTGGTACCGAGGAGCGCGAAGATGCGCTCGAATTCTTCCATCGACACTTCCCTTCCTTTGCGCCAAAGGGCGAGGAGCGCGCGGTCGTCGTCCGTGAGGGACGATTCGGGATGAGATACCACTCCGTAAAGGCGGGCGTTTAGCGCGTCTATTTCCGCTTTCGCCTCTGGCGATTCTTCATAAGCATTCGATCCGTTGATGTACGCGCGTCCGATTTCTGCCGGCGAGGCGACATCGGTAACGCCTTTTTTTCTGAGCGCCCACAGTGCCTTTGCGACATGCGGCCCCACGTCGCCGCCAAAGGTGTCGCGAATCACCGTCGCTCCTTCCGATTCGGCGAGCCGGGAAATCGATTCGCCGACAATGGTGCTCATGAGGTGCCCGATGTGCATTTCCTTGAATTGATTCGGGTTGCCGTATTCCACCATTACGCGCTTCCCTTTTTCAGCGGTGCCCGTGCCCCACGATTCTCTACCCGCTTCTTCAATCAGGTTTGAAACGGCATGATGCGCGAGCGCGATGTTGATGAATCCCGGCCCAGCAATGCCTATCGTTTGAGCATCTTCGCCGAGCGCCGAGCGAAGCGTGTTCGCAATGCGTTCCGCGACGTCCCGCGGACTCTTCCCGAGCGGCTTCGCGGCGACCATCGCCGCATTCACGGCGTAATCGCCGTGGCTCATGTCGGCGGGGCGCAGGACGGCAAAATCAATGCCGCCCGCTCCGAGCTCGGCAAGAGCTTCCGCTACGGCTTTCTGGATGCGTTGTTCCATGGCTCGAATATAGCAGAAAACGCCCGGGAGCGCCGGGCGTTTTCTTTGAAACCGAGCCTTGGTTAGCGGCCCGCCTTTGCGTGGCCAAAGAAGCTAAAGATCGGCCAGGAGCTCATGTGAGCCCAGAACCCGACCTTGGGCGGATTGCTCTCGCCTTCCGACCAGTCACGAATGGTATCCGCGTTCACGGTGAATACGTTTGAACCGGTAAGTTCGCCCGAGAAGCTCACGTAATCGCCGTCGCTGACGTCGTTCCGGTTCATGTCGTTCGTACTCACGTTTACGTAGTCGGTGTCGGAATCCGTGTCCACTTCCCACGTAAGAGTGACGTCGTTTACGGTCGTCTCGGCGGTAATCGCGTCGTCCGAAACGTCGGTGACTTTCGCGCCCCGCACGAGCACGGAACCGTTATCGGCAATCGCGATGGAAACGGTCGTTTTGTCCGCGATGGGCGCCCTCACATTCGCATCGGCATCTGCGTTCATGTCGTGCGCGAGTGCAAAGAAGGGCGAAGCAGCGAGCGCCATGCCGAGCGCGCCCGTTGCGAGAAGTTTCGTAGTCATGAAGAAGTGTAGCGTTAAAGCTCGTAATGCTGACCGTATGAGAAGACGGTTCGCGGTTACCTGCCTTACACCTTCCGCTTTTTCCTATGAACAAATGGTGAACGCGCTACACGAACGTTTCGGGGACGGGGTGCGATTCAGCCATCGCCGTGATTTCCTTTCTTGCCGCTTCAACCGTCGCATCGTCTCTCTTCCTAAGCACGCCGATCATAAGTTCCGCGACGCGCGCGCAATCGGATTCCGCAAAGCCGCGCGTCGTTATGGCCGGCGTGCCGAATCGGATGCCCGAGGGGTCCATGGGCTTCCTCGTATCGTCCGCGATCGCGTTTTTATTGAGCGTGATGCCCGCGCGATC
>CAYYYQ010000006.1:0-11383 GCA_964475915.1 uncultured Candidatus Saccharibacteria bacterium | reverse complement strand
TCGACAAGGGCGGCCCCTACGAGCCCTACCTCCAGTCGGCGCGGCTTGAGTCATATAAAAAATATGCGCAGCAGTTAATCGACAAAGGCTTTGCGTATCCCGACCCTTATACCGCCGACGAACTCGACGCGTTTCGGAAATTGGCGGAAGAAGAAAAGCGCCCCTTTTTGTTCCGCGACCACCGGCCGGCGACGTTTGGCGCCTGGGACGGCACCCGCGCGCTCCGGTTCAAGGTCCCCCTGATTAAGCGCTATGCCTGGCACGACCTCGTGCGCGGCGAACTTTCCGCGGGAGAAGAAGCGCTCGACGACTTTATCCTCATCAAAGCCGACGGCTTTCCGACCTATAACTTCGCGCACATCATAGACGATTATGAAATGAAGATCACGCACGTCATGCGTGCCGATGAATTCATTTCCTCTACTCCAAAGTTTCTCTCTTTGTACGAAGCACTCAACATTGAGCGCCCTATCCTTGCGACCCTCCCTCCTATTCTTGGTGAAGCGGGGACGAAAAAATTAGGGAAGCGCGACGGCGCCAAAGATATTTTGGACTATCGCGCCGAAGGCTATCTGCCCGAGGCGATGATGAACTTCCTCGCCCTTTTGGGCTGGCACCCGACGGAAGGGAGCGAGGTGCTTTCCAAGGATGAACTTATGGCACACTTTGATATCGAAAAAGTGCAGAAGGGCGGCGCGCGGTTCGACGAAGACAAGCTCCTCCATATCAACCAGGCATGGATGCGCCGCCTTTCGGCCGACGAGTTTTTGGTGCGGGGCGGATTTGAGCCGAGCGACCGCTTGCGCAAGGCCGTACCGCTTATGCAAGAACGCGCGCGGACCTTCGCCGAAGCGAAAGAAATGCTTGCGGGTGAACTTTCCTGCATTACCCGCGTGCCCGCGCTCGACCGCGCGCTTCTTTCCTCGAAAGAGCCCGCCGAGCGTTCCGGCATGACGAAAACGGTGTTCGAAAAGGCGCTCATGCTTATTGAAGGCCTTCCCGAAAATGTCTCGGCCGATGGCGTGAAGGACGCCCTTATGCCGTATGCCGATCAAGAGGGAAGGGCAGCGGTCCTCTGGCCGCTTCGCTATGCCCTTTCGGGCGCGGAGCGCTCTCCCGATCCCTTTACGCTTATCGCCATTCTGGGCGGAAAAGAAGCGGCGTCGCGCATCCGCGCGGCCATTGGTATACTTTCTGAATGAGGTTTCGGTTTCTTTCCGTCCTTTTCTTTGCGTTCACGCTTTTTTCGCTTGCGCCTCTTGCGCACGCGGTGGATATCAGTGCCATCCGCTCGCAGATCGATTCGATTAACAGCCAGAAAGCAGAGCTCGACGCCCAAATCGCCCAGTATCAAAAAGAGCTCGACGCGCTCGGCACGCAGCACCAAACGCTCCAAACGTCGATTTCAAGCCTCACCACCTCTCAAAAGCAGCTCCAGGTCAAAATTGCAGCGACCCAAAAAAGCATCGACGCGGCGAACCTCCAGCTCGCCGTACTCGGTAATCAAATTACCCAGACCGAGGGCGCCATCGAAGAAGACTCGGCGGCCGTCGGCAAATCGCTCCGCTCCATGCAGGCAGCCGACGACGTATCCATTATCGAGGCGGTGCTTTCCGCCGAATCGCTGTCAGACGCGTGGACGATGATGGATGCAGAGTCGCAGCTTATCGGAAACCTGCAGAACCATGCCGCCGACCTTTCAAACGCAAAGCAACAGCTGACGCAAACCCAGGCATCGGTGAGCGACAAGAAAGAAGACCTTTCAAATCTGAGTACCGACCTTGGCACCCAGAACAAACAGCTCACCATTACGAAACAGCAGAAGCAAACGCTGCTGACGCAAACGCAAAGCCAAGAGTCGCAATATCAGGCGCTCATCGCGACCAAAAAAGCGCAGGAAGCGGCGTTCGAGAAAACGCTCTCCGACCTGCAGGCTCAGCTCGCCCCGGTGAATAAAGCCTCTATTCCGGCTATCGGGAACGGCATTCTGCACTGGCCCTTTTCGTCCTCTTTCGCGGCGACGTGTACCGGCAAAGCGAGCGCGCTCGGGAATCCGTACTGCATCACGCAATATTTCGGCAATACTTCGTTCGCGCTTGCGCACGCATCGGTCTATAACGGCATGGGCCACGACGGCATTGATATCGGCATGCCGATTGGGACGCCGGTACTCGCCGCGCTTTCGGGCACCGTCATCGGCGTCGGAAACACGGACGTGAAATCGCCGAGCGGCGCCATGTGCTATTCGTTCGGGAAGTGGGTGATGGTGCAGCATGGCAACGGCCTCTCCACGCTCTACGCGCACCTTTCCGACAATACCGAGGTCGCAAAAGGGCAGTCGGTCACGACGGGGCAGATACTAGGCTATTCCGGCATGACGGGGTACGCGACGGGCCCGCACCTCCACTTTGGCGTTTATGCGTCTGCGGGCGTGCAGATTATGGATCTCGGGAAATGGCGCGGCTCGGGCGGCACGCCCTGCACCGACGCCGGCGCGGTGCTCCCCGTCGCCCCGACAAACGCGTACCTGAATCCGCTGTCCTACCTCTAGCGCCCGGCGCTGGGGATTTTCACCCACTTGTTTGCCGCGAGGTGCCAGCTCGATACGTTCGACGTTTGAATCGCGTCCCACACCTTCTTTGCGGATTTGGTATAGAGCTTTTTGTCGCGCACCAATCGGCGCGTTTTCGCAAGTTTCTTTGGCAACTGCGAGCCGCGTTCCTCAAGCTCCTTTAATTCGATATCGACGTCAAGGTTGTCCGCGTCTTTCACTATTTTCGCCTCGATGCCGGAGCGCCGTTCGTACTGCGTAAATGTTTCTTTATAAAAATCGGCAAACGCCGTCCCGGTAAAGAGGTCGTGCGCTGCGCGGTCTTCGTCCGCGCTTGAATATACTTTCTGTACGTATCCCAAATCGCCGACGCGCGACTCTGGGAGGTCGTGGACGAGCGCCATTTTCAATATGCTCGCCTCATCGCGTACGCCCTCCATGCGCGCGATCATAAGCGCCAAAAAGGCGACTCGAAAACTGTGTTCCAAATTGTTGGCGCAGGTTATTCCGACATGTTGCACCCACTGGCGGTCAAAGTTCCGGAGCGAACCGATTTCGTACAGCAATTCAAGGTCGCGCTCTACAGTCGAAGGGGTTTTGGGCTTGGCCATAAAGCGAGTATACGACGCCGACGCATAGCTGGACAAAATAGCGTTCATGTTTCATAGACTCGGGCACCCGAGATGTTATTCGGGAGGGAAGGGGAGAATGCGGTACTATGGAAGGATGCTGCGCATCGCTTTTTACGTCATTGTGCTCGTGCTTGCCCTGTCGTTTTTCGGCATTTCGATTCAGTCGATCGTGCACTCGCCGGCGGGCCAAGCGAATTTCGGCTACCTCGGCATGGTGCTTGCGACCCTCTGGGACTTCATCGTAACTTTGGTCGCGGGCGTGTATCACGCCATAGTCGGCATTATTCACGCGTAGCTTTTTCAGTATGGATAACCACCCCGAACAAAACGAACGCCCGATTTCAATCACGATGCCGGCCGACGCGCGCCCGTCGTTCACGAATGCCACGCAGGTTACGGTGTCAGACGACGCGGTCGTCATCCAATTCGCATACCTGCGCCCGCATGCGACCGCCGGGCAACTCGTCGCCGAAGTGGTGCTCACGCCCAAGCACGCCATCGATTTCAGCAAAGCGCTCGATTCGACCATAAAGCAGCACTTTACGCGCCACCTCGCGGATCAATAGAAATAAAAGTGGCCGTCGCGATGGTGCGACGGCCGAGTTCAAGGGGAGTTGATTGGTCCGGCCAATCAGAGGCATGGGACAGACGAATTCAGTCTAACCGAAAAGAACGTGGAATTGGCGCGCGACCATGCTCTATCGTTTCTGGACGATGGATCTGTGGAAGAACGCCACGCTCACTGGTTTAAAGAACCCGCCTGTCCCATCTGCATGCTATGACGCCCGTGCCAGGCCGTCAATGACGAATTAACGTCTTTGTCGGTCGGGAAGGGCTTATTCATTTCTCTCTTATCGCTCTTAGATAAGTGCGCAAAAGATATATTGTGCGCACACCAAAGTAAGTAAGCCGCGGATTCCCCACTCGCCATAAACCCCGGAACCAGGGTGCGCATTACAAGCGCTTCTCTTCCCTCTCATGGGTATTATAAAAAATATCCGACTCGTGGCCGGATGTTTTCTTCTCCCACTGCAGTATTTAATTTTGCTGCTTTTGGGACTTCCCCGAAAATCTTATTTTGACCGGGGAAGTGGTGAACAAGATTTACTTAGGGAAGTCACTTCCCCACTTTAAGTATCAAAGGCCACTCGTGAGAGCGGCCTTTGTTTATGTCGGCAGACGGAACGCATTACTTCCAAAGCGCGCGGCCGAAAATCCAGTCGGCGAACGGATTGGCGACGTTCAGGTTCTTCTCGCCATTCGCGTGGTGCCGATGGTGATAGGCGGACACGGAGCGCAGCAAAGCGCTTCGCGGAGCCTTGCTCGGGGGTGCATGCGCGACGATGTGCATGTACTCCATGAACACATAGTGGATGAGTGTCCCGAGCACCGAGGCCGCCGTCACGGCGAAGGCTTCGTTCCAGAAGCCGCTCGCCGCCAGGATGGCCGCCACGAGGAGAAGGGGCGCCATGCTGAGCGCCACCAGCACCACGGCGTTGGGGAACCATTTCTGAACGAACCGGACACTCAGGTTCTCCCCTTCCAGCATGCGGTATGGGCCGCCGGGAGGGAACCGAGTGTGATGGTCGTAATGTCCAATGAACAAATGCTCGTAGCGCGGACTGGGGTGGTGCATATAGGCGTGGATTTTGAGTTCCAAAATCGACTCCCACATAAGGTCCACCACAAGCGCGCCAAGCCCGATACTGAATAGCCAAATCATGCCCTTCTCCCAAAATCATTTCACAGGCGACACAATGACATCCTTTGCAATAGGCGTCAAGTCTCTGTTCTTTCCATAAAGAAAGTCCCCGCGCTGCTTTTGGCAAACGCGGGGACACTCGGGGCGGGGCGGCCGGGCGTTACGGCTGGCTCGTGGTGTGGGCCGGCGCCGGGGCGGTCATTGTGGAACTGTTGAGGTACAAATAGCCGGCAACGACGGCCAGCACGATGACCAGGCCCACGATCCAGGCGGTCCCTTTCGAGCTGCCGCCCGAGGTCCTGCTTCCGCGCATGTCTGTCATGACAGATCCTTTCTTGGTTGCGAACCCACATTCAGGTTCACGGCGAAAATACCACGTGCGCTCGTGACTGTAAAGGGGCGTGCCGAATGCCACCACTTCCCTTTTTGTGGCTCGCCGCTATTTTGACGCGAGTACGAACACTTGTATGAGGCTGATAATGGTGCTCACGAATCCCGTCCAGAACGCGTACATTTCCAGGTTTTTGCCGCGGCGTTTTTTCATCTTTCCATTATAGGCTCTTGAAAGGGCCGGCTGACGGCCCCAGGTGGATTAGCGCCGGATGGCTATATAAAGGTTTGCAAGCGATACCAGCGTGCAAATGATACTTGTGTATCTTGTGTCACAAACTGTGGATATGTGTATTTTCTTCGACAAGAACAGCGATATGATCAAACGATATGGCACGAAACACCGTTACCGAAGTACAGAAAGAAACGCTCGCCTTTCTTAAAAAATATATCGACGCACATGGGCAAGCGCCGACCGTGACTGAAATGGCAAAAGCGTTCAAGCTCGATTCCCTGCGGAGCGTGATGCAGCGCATCGAATCGCTCGAGAAAAAAGGCCTCATCATGCGCGACAAATTCAAGCGCCGGAACATTCGGGTGCTCGGAAGCGCCGCCGCGAACATGGGCATGATAGAGGTGCCGGTAATCGCATCGGCCGGGTGCGACGCCGTCGACGTCTATGCCCAAGACGAATTCGGCGAATACATTTTGGTCGACAAAAAGCTCCTCAAAAAGCACACCAACATCGCGGCGGTCCGCGCCGTGGGCGACAGCATGCAGGACGCCGGCATCCGGAACGGCGATTACGTCATCGTCGAAGTCACGGACGCCGTGCAAAACGGCGACCGCGTGGTCGCGGTGCTCGGCAACATGGCCGTCATCAAGCAATACCAGAAAGTCGAGAACGTCGTGTATCTGAATCCCCAGAACAAAGACGCCGGGTACCACCCCATCGTGGTGAAGCAGGAAGACTCCAAAATATTCGGCAAAGTATTAAGCATCATCCCCGGCACGGAATGGGTGGACGAAATCAAAATCGAATACTATCCGGAATATTCGCACGCGCGCTAATGCCGCATTAGCAGCGGACGGTTTTCACTATGTAATCGTACGCTTCGTCTACGGTGTCCACGAGGTGGAAAATCTCGAGGTCGGCTTCGTCGACGGTGTGGAAGGTCTCGAGAAACTGCGTGCGCAAGAGGGCGATGATGGGTTCCCAATACGCTTTCCCGTACACGACGACGGGGATGCGTTTTATTTTCTGCGTTTGGATGAGGGTCACGATTTCGAAAAATTCGTCCATGGTCCCGAACCCGCCCGGGAAATAGATATACACTTCGGAAGCAAAGGTGAGCATCACCTTCCGGACAAAGAAATGATCGAACATCATGTAATCGGTCAGGAACTTGTTGGCGCCCTGGTTGTCGGCGAGCCGGATATTGAGCCCCACGGAAGAGCCGCCCGCGTCGTGCGCGCCTTCGTTTGCGGCCTGCATGATGCCCGCCGAGCCGCCCGTGATAATGGCGTACCCCGCCTTGGCAAGTTTCGCGGCGAGGGCGTCGGCCGCTTGATAATAGGGATTGTCCGGCGTGGTGCGCACGCTTCCGAAGAACGTCGCGGCGAGCCCGTATTTGCCCAAAAGCTCGAATCCTTCGACGAATTCGGACATGATTTTAAACACGCGCCACGATTCAAGCTGGGTGGGCTTGCAGACAAGCGGCGCCGGCTCGTTCGGCACGGCGTGCTTGCCTTCTTCGATGTGGCGCGTGAGCGCGTGCGCGGTTTCGTGCAGGTCGCGGCCGCCGCCCATTTGGGGGACGACGGGCTTCGAATCGCCGGGGTTCATGAGTTCAGCCATGGAATGTTGAAAGGTTCAAAGTCGGGCAGTAGTTTTTTATTATACGCGATGCGCGAGACCACTTCCGCGTGGCAGAGTGCGCCCGTGAGCCCGTTGTGCGGCCGCGGCTCTTCCGGCAGCCCGACATAGCGAAGCGCGAAGTCTAAATTAATGGCGGAGCGGGCGTGCACGGTGGGCGGCTCGATGCCCCGCAGCGTCATATGGAGCCACACCAGCGTGTGCGTGTCGATGGTGCGGTGCGGGAAGGGGGATTCAATGCCCGCGCGCTCGCACGCCGCCATCACGAAGTCGCGGTCGAAGGCAACGTTCTGCGCGGCGAGCGTATGATTGCGGGGCCTATCGGTGGCCCAGGCCGCAAATGCCTTGATGAGTTCGGCTTCCGATTTTTTCCCCGCCGGGTCGGTGATTTCTTCTTTCTTGAATCCGTTTACGGCGAGCGCTTCGTCTGAAATGTGCGCACCCTGCCACGCGCGACACTCGTCGTAGAACTGATTGGTGGGTTCGTCGAGGTCGATGGCCCCGAGTGAAAGTATGGAGCACTTTTCGGGGCTCATGCCCGTGGTTTCCACATCAAGGACGATCATGCCGTCATTATGACACGGGCGCTACATCCCTTTGCAGTTGGTGGCCGGTTCGTAGCCGGCTTTCTCGGCATCTGCCCGCGTGGCGAACCACACTTTGTTTTCCTCTTTTATGTTTTTCACCGTCCCGCACCACGGGAAATAATATTTGGTGCCGCTTTTGCTCGCCACCACTTCCCCGCCGACGGGCAGTGCGGCGGGCGCATTCGACGAGGGGCCCGCAGGGGCCGCGGCAGCCGCGGCCGTGAGGAATGCGGGGCTGCTGCTCCCTATCTGGGTCACGGATAGGCCGCCCGCTTGCCCCAGAGAGCGGCCCTCGAGCACCCCGAGCCCATAGGAGCCGGTCGAAGCCAAAATGAGCGCTAGGGCCACCAGGGCGCCCTGCGGGAGACGGGAGAGAGCCTGCTTGCCCCCTGCGGCGAGCTCTGCTATAGTCATAGGGTAATCATACCACTATGGCATCAACCAAAGCCGGCGGATCAACAAAAAACCTGCGCGATTCTAATCCGAAGTATCTCGGCGTGAAGCTCGCTGCGGGAGCCAAGGCCGCCCCCGGGGCCATCATCGTCCGCCAGCGCGGCACCAAAATCGAAGCGGGCAAAAACGTCCGCGTCGGCAAAGACCACACCCTCTACGCATCGGCGGCGGGCACCGTTTCTTTCCGCGATCGCCGCAAAACCAATTTTGACGGCCGCGTCGTTCGGAAAAAAGTAGTCGACGTCCTCGCGTAAAAACCCCGCGCAAGCGGGGTTTTTGCTACTGGTGTGCGGGGTACCGACTCTGCTCGCGGGTCCCGATTGTCTCTCCGGACAATTACCCCGGCTCGCATATCCGGCATCGCCGCACAAAGAGAAAAACCGCCTTGCGCCTATTCCTCACCTTTGATGGTGAGTTTGAAACTGCCGAAGGCGTCGCCTTCCGATACCGGAATGTCGTAAGTGCCGACTTCTTTAAACGACTTTTCAATGGAAATGCATTCCGCGGGAATTTGTGCGGCGGCGGCGATTTCGGCTGCGTTCACGCCGTCGTACAAGTGGCCCTGCTCGTTCACTTTGCGGGTGATGGTGATGGGCGATTCTGCGAGCGCGGCGAGGCGCTCCTTTACGAGCTCGGTATCGAGGCGGCGCTGCTCGGCGAGCGCTTTGCGGCGGAGTTCCGCTGCGCGGAGGTTCGCCGGGGTCGCGGGGATGGCGAGGCGCTTTGGGATAAGCATGTTGAGGCCGAATCCATCGGCAACGTCGACAATGTCATACGCGCGGCCGGTGCGCTTTACGTCTTGCGTGAGTACCACTTTCATATCGTGAGGGTTAGTCCCGCCATCCTACCCTTTCTTGGGCTCCGCCGCAACTAGGGCGTATTCCCTGTCGGGGCGTATTCGGGCGCATTCACGACGGCGCCCCCGAGCCCCATAGCGTTATACGCAAGCAGTATGGCGAAAATAACGAGCACTGCTATCCCGCCCCCGAGTAGTTCAACCACCCCCCTGCTTGCATGGACCGCAAACGAGATAATAAGGAGTATGAGAAGGAGTCCCGCAATCGCGCCGAGAACGTAAATCAGGGTGTAGGTGGGAGAAGTCGCTGCTTCGGCGGCTACGCTCGCGGGCGCTACGGCCGCTCCGAGCACGTTCGCGGGCTCGCTCGCGGGAGCGGCAGCTATAGAGCCGCTCGCCGTTTTAGAGGGCGTGGGCGCCGGAGCGACGACCGGCGCCTTTGCCGCAGCTCCAGGAGAAGCGAAAAACTGCACGACAAAGGTCACGTCCTTGCCTTCGTACTGCCCATTCGCCACGCCGATGCCGATTTTGGTGTATTCCGGCTTTACGATGTTCGCGCGGTGGGTGGGAGAGTTCATCCACGCGGTTTCGACGTCTTTGGAATCGGTGAAGTTCACGGCCAAATTCTCGCCGGCATAGGCGTAGGTATACCCGACTTCGTCGAGCCAATACCAGGGCGATTTGCCGTCCGGACTTACGTGCGCAAAGTATCCCTTTGCGGCCATGTCGTTTGCGGCGAGCGCGGCGGCGCTATCGAGGAGTGGGTCCTCGGTGACGCTCCCAATACCCTGTGCCGTTCGGTCGTCGTTTGTGAGCGCGACGAGAGCTCCCGGGAGTACGGAAGCCAAAAATCCGGTGTTCGGGAACACGAATTTGGTCGCGCCGAGGTACGCGCCTTCGAGCACGATGGCGAGTACGAGGAGCGCCGTAACGCCGGCGGTGCGGAAAATATGCGGATGATACCCGTTCCCTTTGTGCGGAAAAAGAAAATGCAATGCGTGTCTATGGAGCCGTGTCTTCCTTCGGGCCATGCTCATTACATGGTACGAGCTCTTCAGATAAACGCAACGCCGCCCTTGGGGGCGGCGTTGCGTTTTGTCATGCGCTCGGAAATACCCTTAGCTATGGGTGGTAGAAGTTCCGATGATGTTACCCGTGCTGATTTGAGCACGAGTGATGGGGCCAAAGTAACCGACGGCGGGGCTGATGCCGTTGGCTGCTTGGTACGCGGCGAGCGCCGCGCGCGTCTGGATGCCGAAGTATCCGGTTGCGCCATACGGGATGGCGTAACCATTCGTGATGAGGAAATTCTGGAGCGCGATAACGTCTGCGCCGCGGGAACCGATGGTGAGGTCTACCGTGAAGTTATACGTCGCGGCACCGAGCACTTGCCCGCCCGTGGTCGTGGTGGTCACGGTTGTGCTCTGGCTACCTCCGCCTCCCGAGCGGCCGCCTCCGTGATTGATTTTTACGAAGGTCGCCGTGATGGTGTGGTCGCTCGTCACGCCCGAGAAGGTGTACGAGAAATTTGAGCTATGCGAAACTCCATGGCCATCCACGGTCACGGCGTCGGTGCGGTACCCCGTGTCCGGATTGATGGTGAAGGTCTGATCGTCGCCATCGCTCACGACGACCGCTCCTTCCGGAGAAATCGATCCGTGCGCGCCGGCCGATGCCGTAATGGTGTGGGAAGAGCCGCCGTAGCCGTATCCGCCGGCGGCGAGTGCGGGATCCGCGCTCGCAAGAATCAGTGCGATAGAAACGCCAGTGGCGATGGATCCTGCAGCTATTTTGTTCATAGGAATGCGAGTAAAAATGCGAGTAAATGCCCGAAAGCACGCAATTCGTTAGGCCCCACCTAACTTGCTCTATACTATACCGCATGCGAGAGTCTCGAGCAATGGGCTCACCTAGTATGGTGTCAAGGGTGGGGATAACCCTTTCCCTCTTCATCCTCGTCGCTTTGGGCGGTTTTTTGCGCTTCTACGCCCTCTCCTCCCCGCCGTACTGGATGGATGAAGGGTATACGGTAAATGCTGTGCTTTCCGTGAAGGAAACGGGGTCTACCACTCTGGCTTCCGGCCGGCCGTACCACTGCCCCACGTATTGCTATCCGACCGCGATTATTGCGGAGGCGTTCGGAGAACATGCTTTTGCTTATCGCTTTCTTGCCGCCGTTGCGGGCGTCCTTATCATTCCGCTCATTTTCTTCGTTGGGTGGCGGTGGTTCGGCTCTTTGACCGGTCTACTCGCCGGGGCGTTCACCGCATTTTCTTATTTTGAAATCGCATGGAGCCGGCAAGCGCGGTGGTATACCCTGTTCGAGCTTTTCTTTTGGCTTTCGCTTGCCGCGTTCTATGAATTCCTGCATGCGCCGAAGCGCCGCGGCCTATGGGCCGCGGTGTGCGCCATTTGCACGCTTATTGCCGTTGCGACGCACGCGCTCGGATACCTCT
>CAYYYQ010000005.1:0-3453 GCA_964475915.1 uncultured Candidatus Saccharibacteria bacterium | reverse complement strand
TGTCGAAACGATGGTCGTCATGGCTATTTTGGGTATCGTGGCCATCGCGCTTAGCACCATGGTGAATTATTTATACTCAGCGAATGCAAGCGTGTTCCTTTCTACCGGAGCTGGCGAAGAGGGGACGCGGGCGAGTCTGCGCGTACTCGCCGATGCGCGCAACGCCACCTACGGCGCACAAGGCGAATACCCCCTCGAGGAAGCGACGAGCGAGAGCATCACCCTCTTCACGTACGCCGCCGGCGACAGCGTGCCGGAGCGAGTGCGTTACGAAATCGCGAGCGGGGTACTCACCCGGTCCGTCGCGGCTTTTGACAGGTCAAGCGGCACCTACGGAGACGAGACGACGACAGTCATCGCAAACGGCGTTGCAAACGATGCGGCGCACCCCGCGTTTACGTATGTCGACGAGCAGGGAGCCACGCTTTCCGAACCCATTACGCTTTCCGCGGTTGCCGCAGTCCAGGTCGCCGTTGGCGCGAGCTCCGACCAGGGCTCCGCGACCTTTCCGCTTGCGGGGCGCGCGCGATTGCGCGCCATTACGCCATGAATAGGCATCGCTATACGCGCCGAGCACGCCACGGAGGATATCTGATGCTCCTCGCGCTTATATTTGGCGCGGTGTTTGCCATGATTATCGGCGCGCTGACGGGATACGCGGTGCTTCGCGATCGCGGGGCGAATGTACGGGCGCTTAGCGAGTCGGCGAGAGCCATTGCGGAAGCCGGAGTCGAAGTCTATGGCGCGCACCTTGCTGCGTCCGGCGCTCCATCCGCCGAAGAACACTACGCGGTCCCCGTAGGACAGGCGGGGACCGCAACGGTTACCGCCGCGCCGAGTATTTCGTGCGACGAGGTCGCGAGCGTGCTCGTGAATTCCGTGGCGGCTACTGCGACTGGCGGCGGGTCGGCCCGCGTGAGCGCGCGCTACGCGCTTCCCACGGTTGCCGCTACGGCGACGCTCACGCACGCGAGCGCGCCGGAAGACGTATCCGTAGACTTCGACTCGCTTAAAGCGCGCGCGCAGGCGCAGAGCACGTATTTTTCGTATGGCGCGCCGTCAGACACGGCTTCGGGCGTGCACCTCGTTTTTAACGACGACGGCACGGTTACGGTGTACCACGTGCTCACCGCGAGCGGCCCGGCGGTAACCGCCTATGCGGACGGCGAAAGCACGGCGGACGATACGATGATTAATTCGGAAATTGAAATAGGGAACTACGCCATCCCCCATGATTGCGGGCTTATATTCGTTGAAAACCGCGCGTGGATAGAGGGTACCGTGAAAGGGAAGGTGACGGTGGCGGTAGCGAATACGGGCGCGGGCGCTGCCGATGCCATCATTCGCGGCCCCGTTACTTATAGCGACTTTGACGGGGGCGACGGAATAACGGTTATCGCGCAACGCGACGTACTCATAGCCGCAGACGCGCCGAGCACGCTCGCGCTCCAGGGCGCGTACCTCGCCCTCGCGGGCGTTGCGGGAAGAAATCTCTACGATTGCGCGTCCTCCTACGAACCCCAAAACACCCTCACGATTACCGGCTCCGTGTTCTCGTATCATCCGACGGCGTTTTCTTGGCCCAGTCATTGCGGCGGGGCGGGGTATGGAACGGTGCATATCACCCCGGACTACTTCCTCGCCGCGGATCCGCCGCCTTTTACGCCCGCTCTAGGGACCGGCTTCTCCCGCGCGCTCTGGCACGCCTATTAGGGTGCTAAGATACAGGGACATGCTCATCGCCGCCAATTGGAAGGCGTATGTTGAAGACGCGTCTCGCGCCCGGGCGCTCTTCTCGCTCACCAAGCGCCTCTCGGCGAAAACAAAACACGAAATCGTGCTTGCGCCGCCCGCGCCCTATCTCGGCATGCTCGCGGAGAAAAATAAATCCAAAGTCGCTTTTGCCGCGCAAGACGTATCGGCTACGACGGGGGGCGCGCATACGGGGGAAGTGTCGGCGCAGATGCTTTCGAATCTCGATGTTCCGTACGCTATCATAGGGCACTCGGAACGGCGCGCGCTCGGAGAAACGGACGCGCTCGCCGCGGAGAAAGTCCGCCACCTTTTGGCGCACGGTATTACGCCCATTCTCTGCATCGGGGAGCGCGAACGCGATGCGGGAGCCGAGTACTTGGCTTTTGTGCGGGCACAGATCGCGAGCGTTTACGAAACGCTTTCCCATAAAGAACGGCTTGCGGTGGTCGTCGCCTACGAGCCCATATGGGCCATCGGCAAAACGGCGGCCGACGCGCTTTCGGAGCCCGACCTCGCCGAAATGGTGCTTTATATCCGCAAGGTGCTCGGCGACTATTTGCCGGGCAAAGCGCCCGCGCGGACGCGCGTTCTCTACGGCGGATCGGTCGAGCCGGATAACGCGCGCAGCCTTGCCGCGGGGAGCGGCATCGACGGGTTCCTTGTCGGCCACTCATCCGTCGACCCCGAAGCATTTGCGGCGCTCATTAAAGCTATTTCCTAGAATGCGGACGGTTCGCGACATTCCGGTTCTTGAAAATATTCCGGTGCTGGTGCGCGCTGCTTTGAACGTGCCGCTCGGCGACGCTGGGCGGGTGAGCAACCTATTCCGATTAACGCGCGCGGTGCCCACCATCGCCTACCTGCAAGAGAAACACGCGCGGGTGGTGCTCGTGGGCCATATCGGCGAAAAAGGCACCGAAACGCTCGAGCCCGTATACGAAGCGATGAAGAAATTAGTGCCGCGCCTTTCGTTTTGCCGCGTCTCTACCGGCCCCGACGCGCGCGCCGCGGTGCGCGCGATGTCGCCCGGAGACGCGCTCATGCTCGAAAACCTGCGCCGCGATGCGGGGGAAGTAAAAAATGACCCGGCGTTTGCAAAGAAACTGGCGGAACTCGCGGACGTGTTTGTCGAAGACTCGTTCGACGTGTGCCACCGCGCGCACGCGTCCGTGGTCGGCGTGCCGCGCCTTCTTCCGAGCTATGCGGGGCTCCTCGTCGAAGAAGAAGTGCGGGAGCTTACGAAAGCGCTCGCGCCGGCGCAGCCCTCGGTCGCCATCATCGGCGGCGCGAAATTTTCCACCAAGGAGCCGGTGCTCATGAAGCTTTTAGAAACCTACGACCACGTATACGTGGGCGGGGCGTTGGGCAACGACTTTGTGAAAGCGCGCGGATACGAAGCGGGGAAGTCGCTCGTGTCGGACGCCGATCCGCGCGCCATCGCGAAAGTGTTCCATAATCCCAAACTCATCCTTGCGACCGACGTCGTCGTGGCGCTCCCGGGCGTGCGCAAAGAAGGCTCTCATACCGTGCCTGTCGACGGCGTTACGGCGGAGGAAGTCATTCTCGACGACGGACCGAAGTCAGCCGCAGCGCTCGGCGCGCTGGTGTATGGCGCTGCGTCGGTGCTGTGGAACGGCCCTTTGGGCAAATACGAAGACGGATACACCGACGCAACGCACGCGCTCGCGCTCGCCATCG
>CAYYYQ010000004.1:0-2637 GCA_964475915.1 uncultured Candidatus Saccharibacteria bacterium | reverse complement strand
GATGAGGAGCAAGTACACGAGCGAAACGCCCGCGATGGCGGTGTACGGCGTCCAAAACAAAAGCCAGGAAACGAGCGAAAGCGCGGCCAGCGACGCGACAATTTCAAGCGCGTCGAGTCGGCTGCGCGTGAAGCGCATGCGCGAAAGCCACCGCACGATAATGGGGAAGACGACGATGATGGAAAATATCTGCGCGACCCACAAAGGGCCCCAAATGGCGGAGGCGAGTTCCGGCGCGAGCGTGTGCATGACGTAGATGCGCACGAAGACGCTCACCGTCGGAACGATGAGGGTCGGGATGATGGCGGCCCCGCAAAGCGCGATGGCGTCGTGGAGCCGGTTCAGCATGGGAGTAAATCCGATGCGGCTCAAGAGCCATGCTCCGGCTATAGCTTGCGTGGTGTGCGCGAACATGAGAAAGAGCCCGGAAAGGAGCTCGGTACCGTTTGCGTAATACGAAATAAGCGCGCCCGCGGCTATCGCGGGCCACAATTGCCGCCCGCCGAGCACGAGACCCGCCATGCCGATGCCCGCCGCCGGCCAAATGAGTCCCGGGAAGGTGTGTCCGTGCTCGTAGAGGTAGGTGCCAAAGAATGCCGCGATTCCATACGCCGCGAAAAGAGTGGCAAGGGGCACCCATTGGCGGCGCGTAATCAAGGGCACCAAATCGGGCGGAACGGCGAGGCGGTTCATGGGCTTCATACTAGTGAAGCTTCCCGTGCCGTCAATGAGGCGGGTATGAATGCTAGTCGCCGAAATCGCTCAGGTAGCCGTCGATGGTCCGCTGGTCGAGGTCGTAGAAATGCTCGTCCTCATCGTGGAGGTAGGTCGCGAGCGTGGTGCCCACATAGCGCCAGTGCCACGGCTCATATTGGTAATAGCTGTTGCCTTTCGGGTAGGAAAGCACGAACCCGTAGCGATAGGCGTTTTTGGTAAGCCAGGTGTAGGCGTCAGTCGAGTCAAATCCGTCGAGCGCTCCCGAGAGGCTTTTGGTCGTAAAGTCTACGGCCGTTCCGAGCTGGTGTTCTGAATACCCTTGATCCGCCGAGAACGCGTTCGCGCCGCTTCCGTAGACCATGCGGTAGTTTGATTTAAGCGCTTCTTGCGTGCCGAACGATCGGTACGCGGAAGCGACCAGAAGGCTTACCCGGTCGTTTTGCGCGGCGTCGATCATTTCTTCGAGGTGGAGTATTGCTTGCGTGAGAAACTGATACGTCCGCGTCTCGTCGGAGACGTAATTTGCCGGGATGGTAGAGAGGGACGCCGGGGCGTAGTTTTCGCTCAAAAAGTAAACCTTGGAATATTTTGCGAGCAGTTCGGGGTCGGTCTGCGTTACCTTCGTGAGCGTGGTGACGGTGCCGGACATGGAGTGGAGTTCGGCAAGGAGCGAGCTGGTGCGTTCCTGCTCTTTGGTGAGCGCATCTTGCAGGCTGCTCTGCGTGGTCGACGCTTCGTTCAACTTGCTCGTAAGGGTTTTGATGGTCGCTTGGGTTGCCGTAGCAAGCTGCCAATACGCGTACACGCCTCCTGCCGCTACAACGATGATGGCCGCGACGGCTAGCCAAAGGTGCGAGCGGGAAATTTCGAGCGTTTTCATAGACCCATAGTGCCTCACCCCGGGCCGGACGGCAACTTGCGGGGATTACGCCTCGTTCGGTTCGCTCGGGGAGCGGTAAAAGAGTACGGGGACCAGCACGAGCGTAAGGCAAATCGCAAAGGCGAGCCCGAACATGACGGCGTACGCCAACGGGCCCCACGAAGGGCTTGAAAGCGCGAGGGGAATCATGCCGATGACGGTGGTGATGGTCGTGAGCACGATGGGGCGCAGGCGCATGGAAGACGATTCCACGACCACGTCGACGAGGGGCTTTGCCGGTTCGGCGTGCAGCCGGTGAAGCATCGAATCCATGAGGATGATGGCGTGATTGATGATGACGCCGCCGCGCGCAATGATGCCGAGGAGCGAGGTGAGCGAAACGGGCTGTCCCGTAAGCGCGAGGCCGTCGAGAACGCCGATCAATGAAAGCGGCACGATGACGAGCAGGTGGAGCGTGTGGCGAATCGAGTTGAACGACACGATGAGAATCATAAACATGAGCACCAGCCCCGCGATAAGCGCCACGAACATGTCGGTGAACGACTGGTTGACGTCTTCGCTTTCGCCGCCGTAGGACACCGTGACGCCCGCAGGAAGGTTGATTTCGCCGACGCGCTTTTGGAATTCGGCCACCACGGCGCCCGCCGTCGTCCCGGCATCGGGATAGGCCGACACGGTTTCGATGCGGGTTTTGTCTTTATGCGCGATAGAGGCGTTGCTTTGCCCCAAAGACGGCGTGAGTATGGACCCGAGAAGTACGGGGCCCGCGGCACCAGGCACGGAAATATTTTCTACGGCGTCGAGGGTGGTTTGGTTCGTGGTTGCGGGGTCGGTATACGCGGGGTTCAGGTTCATTTTCACGACCACGTCGATGTCTTGATCGGGCTCGGTAATGCTCGTGGCTTTGACGCCTTGAATGGCTGCGCGGAGCGTTTCGGCGACGACGCTCGGGCTCACGCCGAGCGCCGCGGCTTTGCCGCGGTTAATCGAGAGGTCGAATTCGTTCCCGTTGTGGGCCGTGCTCGACGTGATGTTGGTGA
>CAYYYQ010000003.1:0-7442 GCA_964475915.1 uncultured Candidatus Saccharibacteria bacterium | reverse complement strand
AGGGCGCGTCACCCGTAATTCGAGTGCCGCGCCCTTTTTGTTATCCCCGGTCGCGGGGGAAAGTGGGGAAGCGTATACTAAGGGCATAGCCATCAGCCATTTTGCATGCAAACTTCTTTGTATTCCGTAACTATCCCAACTTTCCGCAAGGCCCTCACCGTGCTTTCAAACCTGCTCGATAAGGCCGCACAGCACATTAAAGAAACGGGAGAAACCGAAGCCGCGCTCCTCGATCGCCGGCTTATCGCCGACATGTTCCCGCTCGTGAAGCAGGTCCAATCTACGTGCGACAATGCCAAATTCTTCCCATTCCGCATCGCGGGCACGACGCCGCCTTCGTTCCCCGACACCGAAACCACGATTGCAGAACTCCAGGAACGCATTAAGAAAACCATCGAAATTCTCGACGGCGTGAAGCCAGAAGACGTTGATGGTAAAGAAAATGCCGAGGTCGTCCTTCCTTTTTTCGAAGGCAAACATCTGACCGGATTCCACTACGCATTCGAATTCCTTCTCCCGAATTTCTTTTTCCATTTCACGACCGCGTATGACATTCTGCGCGCAAGCGGCGTGCAAATAGGCAAGAACGATTACCTCGGGGGACTCCCGCTTCAAGACGCTGCGTAATATGGACGCGCCCGCACTCCTCATTGAAAACGTCCGGAAGCAGTATCCCGCGCAGGGCGGGAAGCCGGGCACCGAAGCGCTAAAGGGCGTCTCGCTTACGGTGCCGCGCGGAGAATTCTTCGCATTCCTTGGTCCGAACGGCGCGGGGAAGACGACGCTCATCGGCATCATGGCCGGACTCACGCTCAAATCGTCGGGCAAAGTAGAGGTGTGCGGCGTCGATATCGACGCGCACCCCGACAAAGCGAAAACCTTCATCGGCCTCGTGCCCCAGGAATTCAATTTCAACATCTTTGAGAAAGTCGAAGACATCGTCGTCAACCAAGCGGGGTATTACGGCATCACGCGCGCGGAGGCAAAGCCGAAGTCGGATGAAATATTGAAGCAATTGGGACTCTGGGAAAAGCGCGAGAGCCCGGCCCAAACGCTTTCGGGCGGGATGAAGCGCCGCCTCATGATCGCCCGCGCGCTCATCCACGAGCCCGAGGTGCTCCTGCTTGACGAGCCCACCGCCGGCGTCGACGTGGAGCTGCGCCGCGGCATGTGGGAATTCCTGACGAAATTGAATGCCGCCGGCACCACCATCATCCTCACCACCCACTACCTCGAAGAAGCGGAGCAGCTTTCCCACACGGTGGCCATTATCAACAAAGGCGAAATCATCACGAACGAGCCGACCAAAGGCCTGTTGGCCAAGCACCACGGCAAGTCGCTCGAAGACATTTTCCTCGAACTTATCGGTCGCGACAACTAACATGACGAAACACCCCGCGTTCATCGGCTACTACACCATGGTGCGCAAAGAAGCTATCCGCATTTTGCGCATTTGGTCGCAAACGCTGCTCCCGCCCATCGTCACGAC
Source organism: uncultured Candidatus Saccharibacteria bacterium (assembly GCA_964475915.1). GTDB lineage: Bacteria > Patescibacteriota > Minisyncoccia > Phycocordibacterales > Phycocordibacteraceae > C7867-001. The sequence goes on along the minus strand of CAYYYQ010000003.1, from coordinate 5,953 downwards.
GACGCTCTACTTCATCGTGTTCGGCACCTTCATCGGCAGCCAGCTCGCGCCGGTGTCGGGCGTGAGCTACATGCAATTCATCGTGCCGGGGCTCCTCATGATGTCCCTCATCACGAGTTCCTACATGAACACCGTATCGACGTTTTATTTCGCGAAGTGGCAGCGCACCATCGACGAACTCCTCGTTTCTCCCATGCCTTCGTGGGTCGTGATGGCCGGATTCGTCTCGGGCGGCGTCATTCGCGCAACGCTGGTCGGCATCCTCGTCGCCGTCGTCGCGCTTTTCTTCACCCACCTGGCGGTCCACAGCTTCCTCGTGATTATCGTCGCGGCATTCCTCACGGCGATGCTCTTTGCGCTTGCGGGCCTCGTGAACGGATTTTTCGCGAAGTCGTTCGACGCGATTTCCATCGTGCCGACCTTCGTGCTCACGCCGCTTACCTATTTGGGCGGCGTCTTCTATTCCGTGCAGCAGCTCCCGCCTTTCTTCCGCGACTTATCGCTCGTGAACCCCATCCTCTACATGGTGAACCTCTTCCGCTACGGGTTCCTCGGCATTTCGGACGTGGCGCCCTGGACGGCGTTCTGGGTGCTCATCGCCTTTACGGCGGGGTTCCTTATACTCACCACCTGGCTCTTTGCCCGCGGCAAAGGCCTCAAAAACTAGTGCTAGGATAGGCTCATGGAGATTTCGCTCGTGATTCCGGCGCATAACGAAGAAGCATTCATCGGCAAAACGCTCGAATCGGTACTTCAAAACGCGGCCGGGAAATTCAAGGAAATCATCGTCGTCGATAACGCCTCCGACGATGGAACGGCAGAAGTGGCGGGGAAGTATGCGGGCGTGCGCGTGATTCGGGAAGACCGCAAAGGCACCAATCATGCCCGAGAAGCGGGATTCCGCGCAACGACGGCGCCCTACGTCGCGTTTCTCGACGCGGACACCCTGATGCGCCCCGGGTGGATGGATAAAGTCGAGCACTACTTTAGGCGCGACCCCGCGCTCGTGTGCCTCACGGGCCCCTATTGGTTTTACGATTTGCCGCTTCCGACGGCGTTCCTTTTGTGGGCGAATTGGCACTTCGCGCTCATCGGCCACTATTTCACGAACGCCATGGGCGTGACCGGCAATATGGTGCTCCGCCGCGATACGCTCGAGCGGATGCGCGGGTTCGATACCACGCTTACGTTTGAAGGCGACGACGTGGACACGGCGCTCCGCGCTTCGCGCTTCGGCACCGTGAAGTTCACTTTTTCCATCATCCTCGATTCGTCCGGCCGCCGCTACCGCGCGGCTGGAATCCTGCCGACCTTGGTGTTCTATATCCGGAACGCGCTCGTGGTGCTTAAAAAACACGCCGCCGAAGAATGGGCGCGCATCATAAAAGCTACCACTCGCGCTTCGCGAGATTCTTAACCGTCGTGCGCGTTACGAATATCACGACCGCCAGGCCGACGATAAGCGAAATCCACCGGAACGACGGCGGAATAAAGTCGGTGAGGTTCCCGTAGTAATAGCCGATAGCGATGGGGATGAGCGCCCATAGAAGCTCGCCCGACAGGTTGATCGCGAGGTAGCGCCCAAAGGGAACGCGCATGAGTCCCGCGACCGCCAAAACGCCGATGGCCACGCCGAATCCCATCGTGAGTTTTGAAATGATGAGAATCCGCTCGTGATATTTCAAAAAGCGCCCTTCCAGTTTGTCGATGAGGAGAGGCGTCACCCCGAAATGCTTGCCGAAGCGCTCGAGAAAGGGTCGCGCGCCCACGCGCCCGATCCAGTACCAAATCACGTCGCCCACGATGTCTGCGGATACGAGCGTGCCGTAGGCGGCCCAAAAATCAAGCTGATGGATATGCACCAGGTATCCGGCCGCGATCATCACGATGGGGCTCCCGAAAAGGGTCGTGACGAACAGGAGTCCGTAGCGGGACGCCTCGATAAATGCGATAAGCGAAGAAACCAGGTCCGTCATGAGTGCGGTATCGGTGTTCCTCCAGTATACTCGAAATATGATGACCGGTACCGAAGCCATTGTTCTCGGCGCACTCCAAGGCCTTACCGAGCTTTTCCCCGTATCCAGCCTCGGGCACACCGTCATTATCCCCGCCCTATTCGGCTGGGATATCGACCAGAGCGCGCCATTTTTCGTTTCTTTTCTCGTGCTCACGCATTTCGCGACGGCGCTCGTGCTCCTTGGGTTCTACGCGCGCGAATGGCTCGCCATCCTCCAGGGATTTTTCCACTCCCTCGTTACGCGGTCGCTCGCGCACCCCTATGCGCGGCTCGCGTGGCTCATCGTGCTCGCCACCATTCCGGCGGGGCTCGTCGGCCTCGCGTTTCAAAAAAAGCTCGAGGCCCTGTTTGCCGCGCCCGCGTTCGCCGCGGCATTTCTCGTGGGGAACGGCGTGGTGCTCCTCGGCGCTGAATACCTCGCGCGGCGCCGCCGCGCGAGCGGGGAAGCGAGCGACGACCGCATTGCAAAACTGTCTTTCAAGGCGGCGGTCATGATCGGCGTGAGCGAGTGCCTCGCGCTTTTGCCCGGCTTTTCGCGCACGGGCGCGACCTTGGGCGGTGGGCTCCTTGCGGGCCTCACGCACGCGGACGCCGCGCGGTTTTCATTCCTATTGGCGACGCCGATTATTTTCGCCGCGGCGCTCCTCAAGGTCCCGCACCTCGTTATCGCGGGCGGGGCGGGCCTTACCGTCGCGCTCCTCGGCGCGCTCACTGCCGCGGTATGCGCATACCTGTCGGTGCGGTTTCTGACTCGCTATTTCCGCACGCAAACGCTGACGCCGTTCGCCCTTTACTGCATCATTGCCGGCGCGGTCTCGCTTCTCTTGCTTGCATAAAAAAGACGCGCGGATTTGTGGTCCGCGCGCCCCATTTTGTTTTCCGGTCGAAGTTACGCCGCTTGCGTCTCGCCCAGGATGCGGTTCACGGCGCAATCGCACTCCACTTGCGCGTAGGCGAGGTCGTCGTTCGTCGCAATGACGTACCCGCTGCCGGATTCCGCATAGGCATGGATGCCGCGCTCCCGCTCCCGGCGTAGGCGGTGCTCGACCCCTTCCGCTTGGGCAAGGTCGAACGTGCGGGCAAACGACATTCGAGAGAACGCCGGCTTCCTGACGAAGGGCGATTCAAAACCCGGCACGCCCGGGTCTTGACGAGTCGCCGCTTTGCACAGAAAGGCGAGGTCCATGGCGCACGCCGCCCACGCTGCCGACGCGAGCGGCTCGACGCCGCATACGCATTCGACCGGCCAGAGCTTGTCGCCGCCGTTCCAAAAGAACGCGGCGGTGAATGCTCCGTGGTAGGGCGAACCGGCTTCGCACAGGTTGCGTATCGTTTTCTGCATGAAGCCCAGGGCTTTTTCGTGAGCTTCCGGAGAAAAGTACGCCTGCACGGCCGAGTCTTTGTTGAGCCGCACCGCAGGGAATCCGACCACGTTTGTGCCGTCGGAAAGCGCTGCGATGTGGTATTTCGGCCAGCGGGTGGGGCTGTAGCTCGCTTTCGGTGAGAACAGGTACTTCGGGTCCTCAAGCCGCGTCGCCGCAGTCTTGGTGGGCCCACAGTAGAGCACCGGGTTGCCCGGTTCTTTCCACACACCTTGCATCCGGCCGGCGTCGCCGAGCAAGAACTCGCGCGAGAAAGAAACGATCAGGTCCGTCCCCGCCGCCTCTGACCGCGCTTCGGCCACGGATCCTGCGTGACACGTCACGCCGTCCCCCTGGCCTTCCATTTTGATGCGGGCGTGGAGCGCCGCGAAATCGTTTCCACGAATCATGACTTTCATTGCACACCTCTTTGTGAAAGGACAGAAAACGGCTCGCGGCTGCGGGCCGTCGTGTACCTATTGTACCACGAATTCTCGAAAGAGGAAATTACGCGCTGAAGCGGTACCCGATGCCGCGCACGGTTTCGAGCATGCTCGGGCCCCCGTCCGCGTCGAGTTTCCGGCGGAGGTTTTTCACGTGGACGTCGATCACGTTGCTGAATGATTCGTAGTTGAAGTCCCAAAGGTGCGTCAGCAGGTCTTCGCGGTTCACGACTTCGCCCGCGTGGCGCATGAAGTATTCGAGCAGCATGAATTCCTTGAGGGTGAGCTCGATCGGCTTCCCCCCGCGCGTCACGGTGTGCGCCGCAGGATCGAGCTCGACGTCGCCGACCGTGAGCTTTGCCGGTTTGGTTTCGTTCGGGCGGCGGGAAAGCGCGTGGATGCGGGCGATGAGTTCTTCGAACGAAAACGGCTTCACGAGGTAGTCGTCGGCGCCCGACAGGAGAAGGTCCACCTTGGTTTCGACTTCGTTGCGGGCCGTCAGAATAAGGATGGGCGTCGTGATGTCGCGCCCGCGCGCCTGGCGGCACAGTTCTGCTCCCGAAAGGGAAGGCAGCATGAGGTCGAGAATCACGAGGTCGTAATCCCCGCGGTGGAGCGAAAGGCGGTTCAATGCTTTTTCGCCGTCGTCGATGACGTCAACGGCGAACCCTTTTTTGGTCAGCCCCTCTGAAAGAAGCTCGGAGAGCTGGGCTTCATCTTCAACGACGAGTATGCGCATGGGAAGTAAGTAAGGGTGGTAAACGCGGCGTGTGCCTACCTTTCATCATGAAGTATAGCGCATGGATACTTCATGAAGAGAAAGTAGGGCTTATTTACTATGCTTTTTCGGCTTTTGCCGCCCCCGCACTTTTTTCGTTTTTCGTGAGTTCCCGCAGAATCTGCTCGAGGTCGCGAAGCCCTGCGGGTTTCGTGAGGTGGAAATCGAATCCGGATTCCTTGGCGCGCTCGCGGTCTTCGAATTGGCCGTAGCCCGTGAGCGCGACCAGGGTGGCCGCGGTCTGGACTTCGTTACGGAGGCGCTTTGCCACTTCGTAGCCGTCCATATCGGGGAGCCCGATATCGAGCACGATGACATCCGGCGTATCGATAGCCGCGCGGGTAATGCCCTCGGCGCCGCTCGTGGCCACGCTCGTGTGGTGCCCGCGGTATTCGAGAAGCTTTGCAAGCGCGTCCGCCGCCGCTTGGTTATCGTCTATGATGAGGATGGTAAAGAAGCGCGGCATAAGGGATGAGGATTTCCGTGGTCGGGATGAGGCTGCTATCTTGTTGATTCTACGCACCAAAGGTAAAGAAACGATGAATTCGCTCCCCGTGCCCGGGCCGTCGCTTTTTGCCTCTATGGAGCCGCCGTGGAGGTCTACCAATTGCTTGGTGAGGGCGAGCCCGATGCCGAGCCCCGTGAGGTCAGATTTCTGGGTGCCAACTTGGACAAAGGGTTCGAAAATGCGGGAAAGGAGCGCGGGCGCTATGCCGACCCCCGTGTCGCGAACGCAGAGCCGGGCGTCTTCGCCTACGGCTTCGAGCGTCGCGGTAATGGTGCCCGAAGGCTCGGTATATTTAGCGGCGTTATTAAGGAGGTTCACGACGATTTGTTCGAGCCGCACGGGGTCTGCACGCACGAAGAGGGGTTCTTTGGGCGCGCGGAACGCAACCTCGTGATTGCGGCTTTCCATAAGCGGCGCCGCCGCGATAAGGGAAAGCCGAACGACTTCGGCGAAGTCGACGACTTCTTTTTCTACTTTCAATTTGCGCTGCGAAATTCTCGAGACGTCGAGCAGGTCGTCGAGCAGCCGCCGCATGGCGCGCGCGTGCTCTTCGATGACGCCGATCCAGCGCTTGCGCTCTTTCGGGTCCGTTTCTATTTCCATGATTTCGAGCGAGCTAACGATCGGCGCGAGCGGATTGCGGAGTTCGTGCGCGAGGATGGCGATGAATTCGCTTTTCGCCCGGTCTTCGCTTCTGATGCGGCCGAGCGCGTCTTCAAGACGCGCAACCTGGGTACCGAGTTCTTTGCTGAAATCCTTGCGCTCTTCCACCGTAGCGACGATGACCAAAAACAGGAATGAAATAATCGAAGAGAACACCTCTATCTGGAACAGCCGCACCCCGAG
>CAYYYQ010000002.1:0-2227 GCA_964475915.1 uncultured Candidatus Saccharibacteria bacterium | reverse complement strand
TGAAATCGGCGCCGGTCGCGTAGAGCCCGATGAATGCGATAAGGAAGGAAAGCGGAATCGCGACTGCGGCGACGAGGGATTCTCGCCAGCCGATAGTAATCAAAAGCGCGATGATGACGAGCGCCACCGTTTCGATGCCTGTTTTGGACAGATCGCCGAGCTGCTTCGAGATTTGGATGCTTTGGTCGGTCGCGGGCGCGATAAATACGTTGAGGCCTTTCAGCGTGGTGGGTTCAAGCGATTCGAGTTCTTTGCGGCTTGCCGCGGCGACGCCCTGGATGCTCGCGCCCGATTGGCGGAAGACTTGGAGGGTGATGGCGTTTTCGCTCGGTTTGCCGCCCTCGGAAAGGCGCGAATAGGTGCTCGGCGCCGCAAGCCCGTTTGACACGGTGGCGATGTCGCGCAGGTAGAGCGGCGAGCCGCCCTTTTCGCCTACGGCGATGTTTGCTACGTCCGCAGGGTCGTCGATGCCGCCCTGAAAATTGACGCGGTAATTGACGCCGCTCGTGGAAATGCTTCCCGCCGGGAGAGAGGCGTTACTCGCGCGTATGGCGTCGCTCGCGCTCGTGATGGTGAGCCCGTAGGACGCGAGCGCTTCTTTGCGGACGACCACGTCCACTTCGCGGTCGGGTACGCCCGCCACGCGCACGTCCGACACCCCGGGAATATTTTTAAGGTCGTTGGCGACTTGCGTGCCGAGCGTTGAGAACTCCGTGGGCGGCAGGTCTCCCGAAATGGATGCCACGAGAATTGGCTGGTCGTTAAAATTGACTTTGGTCACCTGCGGCGTCGTCGCGTCCGCGGGCAAATCCGGAACGGCTTTCGCGACCGCGTCGCGCAGGTCTTGCAGCGACTGCGTCGGATTCGCCTTTGCGCTGAATTGCACCGTTACGACCGAAACTCCGTCGCCCGAGGTCGACGTCATGGTGTCGATATTGCTTATGCCGGCGACCTGGTTCTCGATTTTATCCGTCACCAAGGTCTCCATGTCTTCGGAAGAAGCGCCGGGGAGCGCCGTCACCACCGTGGCGTAAGGGATGTCGATCGAGGGAGCGTTTTCTTTGGGAATGGCTGCAGCGGCAAACAGTCCCGCGACGACGAGCGTCCCGATAAGGACGTAGCTGAATTGGCGTTTCTCGAGGAAGAAATTCCAGAGGGTGAACATGGCTACGGGGTGTCGACGATCACGGTTTCCCCGTCTGAAAGGCCCCGGGCATCCGTGACAATTTCCATGTCGGGCGTGAGGCCCGAAAGCACGGTAATGCGGTCGCCCAAAATGGTGCCGAGCGTCACGGCGTGCGCGGAAAGAGTGCTCGACGCCGTCGTAAAGACCACCGCGCCCTTCGGCGTGACTTTCGTCGCGGTGAGAGGGATGGTAATCGGCCCTGTGATCGGCGTTTCGGCCGGCATCGATGCGCGGGCAATCGACACGGACACCGTGTCGCCGTCGACGAGTTCGCCGTTGCCGCTCGTGAGGTCGATGGTTACCGGGATGCGGCCGGTAGCGGGGTCGAGCGCGGGCGCGATAGAGGCGATGGTGCCGGTCACGCTCCCGTCTACCGTTGCGGCGCCGCCCACGAAGAGCGTTTTCGCGTCGTCCGGCGTAACCTGCGCGTCTATTTCAAGGGCTCCGGGATTCGAGACGACGGCCACCTGGCTGAACGCCGCGACGAAATCGCCCTGCGAAATGGGGAGGCTCACCACCGTCCCGCTTATGGGAGAGCGGATGATGGTTTTTTCGAAGTTTGCTTTCGCTCCTTCGAGCGCGCCTTCGGCCTGCATCACGCTCGCGGCAGCGCCGGTCGTCGCGCTTATAGTTCCGGAACGATAGGCATCGCGCGCGGCGGCAAGCGAAGAAAGGCTTTGATTAATCGTGGTGCGCGCGGCGCCGAGCGCCGCGACCTGGGACGCGCTCGCCGTGGATTGCTGCCCGTTCGCGACCGCCGCAAGCGACGAGAGAAAGTCAGAGCTGTCTTGCGTGGTCGCGTACGCCGCATCGAGCAGGAGGTCGGGGTCGGTCGCGTCGGCGGCGGGGAGCGCGTCGCGCCACGCGGTGAGTTCGTGCTCGATGTCAGCGCGGCCGCGAGAGAAGGTGGCCGCGTCCTCGGTCCCGGGGTTGATGAGGAGCTGGGGGCCCGTTGCCGTTTGCTCGCCGAACACCGTATCAACGTCGGCGTGGAGCGCGGTGTCGAGCGCGTTAAAGGCCGCGCGGTACGCGGCGCGGGCG
>CAYYYQ010000001.1:0-1944 GCA_964475915.1 uncultured Candidatus Saccharibacteria bacterium | reverse complement strand
GAGATCGTAGATCTCTTCCTTTTCGCGTTTGGTGAGCGCTTCCGTCATGGGTATAACGATACGCTACTTACGCTTTTCCGAGAAGGTCTCTTCATGAAGGAACCTCATCCATTCTTCATCGGGGGAGTTATAGGGTGCATAGGCCATTACGGCTTATCCATTTACGAACCCTCGCATGTTGCTTACCATCGCTGCGCTTTTGCTCATCCTTTGGTTCCTCGGAATTATCGGCGTATACACGGTCGGGTGGTTTATTCACATCCTCCTCGTTATCGCCATTATTCTCGTCCTGATCCGCATTATTAAAGGAGAAAATCCATTCTAACCATCATTCCATGCGTACGTTTACTCTGGTAAAAAGCGCGGCCCTTGCCGCGTGCGTGCTCGGCCCGGCGCTCACATTCGCCGCATCAGCTTCGCTCGACGCCAACATGGGCATCGAGGCAAACCTCGATGCTGCGAACGCTACCGCCCCGGCGAGCGGCTCGGCAATGGAACAGGGCAGCATGGACGCGTCCATGAACATGTCGGGCTCTGGCGACGCGAACGCTCCCCATACCGGCGCAGCGGCGCAGCTTAGCACAGGGGCATCGCTCGATCTTACCCGCGCATCCGTTGAAAGTGATGCATCCACAGGCGCCATGAATTCGGAAGCGGTTTCGACCGACGACGACCTTTCGGCGTATGCTAAAAGCACCATCGCGTCCGACGACAACGTCGAGCGCATAACGGCGGCATCCGATTCCGTCGCCGTATCGTACCGGGAGCCCGCGCGCCTCTTCGGGTTTATTCCGATGCACATTCCGGCGACGGCTGATGCCGACGCTTCGGGCGCGGTGAGGATCCATTACCCGTGGTACCGCTTCTTGGTCGCCACGAACTCGGCCGACCTCCAAAGCTCGGTGGAAAGCCGCGTGCATGCGTCCCTGGCGGGTAACGCAAAGGTGTCGGGCGGCTTCTCGGCATCAGATCGGGCGCGCGTCATCGCCGCGCTCCACAGCGCCCTGCAGGCGGAAGCGGACGCGTCTCTGAACGCGGACGCGGCGGCTGCAGCCAAACCCTAACGAACGCTTCGGAAAAACCGCGCCTCGCGAATGGGGCGCGGTTTTTCGCTATAATGGGGCCATGACCGGTGAAAGAAAAAAGGGTCGCGAGCGTCTTCTATGAAGGAGGGCGTTCGTAACCGAGCATTTGAAACGGCGTTCGCCGAGTATGCGGACGAGCTCTTCCGCCATGCTTTTTTCCGGCTTTCCGACCGCGAGCGCGCCGTCGACCTTGTCCAGGATACGTTCCTGCGGGCCTACGATTTTGCGAAAGAAGGCGATATCCGCGATATGCGGGCGTTTCTCTACCGGACGCTCAAGAATCTCATTATCGACGAGTATCGCCGGAAAAAGTCCGTTTCCCTTGATGCGCTCGCGGAGCGCGAAGAAATGGACGCGGAAGCGATGCTGCCGCCCGACGAATCAAACACGCTCGAAGCGGCCGCGCACCGGCTCGACGCCGAAGCCGCGCTCGCCCGCGTCGCCGATTTGCCGCCGGCGTATGCTGAAATCATCCTGCTGCGGTACGTCGACGGACTTTCTCCGCAAGAAATCGCGGGTCGGCTCCAGATTACGGAAAACTTGGCGTCTGTCCGCATCTATCGGGCGCAGCGCGCCCTCCGGGCCCTTATCGAAACACCATGAACCCCTTTACCGACGATTTTCATAACCGCGCTCACGATACCCGCCTCACGCCGGCGGAGCGTTCGCGCGTGCAGGCGGCGCTCCGCGCGCATATGACCCAGGCCCCGGTGCCGTCTCCATACCTCGCTTTCTTGCGCGAGCCGCTTTTCGTCCGCAGCGCGGTGGTGATCGCTGCCGTGCTCGTCATAACCGGGAGCACGGCGTACGCAGCCGAAGGGTCGCTTCCGGGCGACGCGCTCTACGCCGTCAAGGTGAA